>NZ_JAYLLN010000056.1:0-16135 GCF_037126265.1 Sphingobacterium tenebrionis | reverse complement strand
CCAATGACGATTAAAAATCTTACTCCCTCTCTCGCTGTATCCTAAATGAAATACAAAATTATATTCTGTCTCTTTAATTCCTATAACTTACTTACAAACTTACGATGACGCAAGGCGGCGCAATGACGGGAAGATCCCCGCTATGACGCAGGGCCGCCCAATGACGGTCACATTAATTCAAAACCATTATCTCAAAACCTTCCTCAACAACTCCCTATAAGCCTTAGCGATCTTCTCCATCCCAATATCATTCGGATGTGCATAATCAACCGTATTATCAATATCCAGCCCAATATCCTCACTACTCAACCAATACAAATTCTTCACCCCCTTTTTCTTCAACCCTTCTATCGTCTCTCTACCAATTCTCGAGCTCTCCTTAAAATTATCATTGGGTTTCCCATTCAAAACACCTGGCACCTCGCTCGAACTATGGTCCGCCATAATGATCGGCGTATTCGGATGATCTTTCCGCAAAAACTCCACGGCATGCTCAATCAAAGCCTTTAACTTCGCCGCATCCCTATCCTTCGTCAATCCCAAATTCGGAATACAATCCAAAATATAAACCGATGCATCCACCTTATTGATCAGATCAAGAATAGGTTGCTCCAACCTTCCATTCCCTGAAAAAGCCAGATTGATCACTTCCTGCTCAAAATTCCTTCCCAATATATTCGTCCAACCCAATCCCGGTCTGGTTGCACAAGCACCTTGCGCAATACTGGTCCCATAAACCACAATAGGCTTACCCTCCGATTTCAAAAAAGAAATCGGCTCTGCACTTGAAGTTCCAATTTCCATCCATTCCACCTTATTGTACATCGGCAGATACAATCGATACTGATAACTAGGATGCGAACCTACGTTCTTAAAAGTATAAGTAATCGTATCCTTGAAACTATAGCCACCATGCGCCCATTTCCAGGCATTATCCTGGGGATCCTTCGCATACAAATCCAATCCACTCACCCCAGTACTCGGCATATGCGGCATGTTCAATGCTCCCTTTACCTGATACTTCACCGTAATCTCTTCCGCAGCAGTTTTAAAATCAATATAAACTCCCGCAGATTGATTGCCTAAATTCCATACCGGTTCTCTTACCGACTCCTTCAAAGCCAAAGGCAGACGTGCAAATCCATCCGATTCCAGTACTTCCTTCGATCTCCCCTGTATCACCTTTTCGCTCAATGGATTTCTCCAGGTCAGCTCTTGCGCCTGAAGCATAAAAATCCCCATACAAAAAAGAGAGCTTAATAGGCTCTCTTTCATAAACTTGAATTTCTTCAACATTACAATACTTTTACGGTTACATTTTTCAACCAGATATCATCGCCATGATCTTGGAATCCGATCACACCTGATTTCGTTTTGCCACCTACATTATTTAACAATTCGAACGCCAATGGCCATTTTGCCTGCGAAAACTTACTCGCTTGCAACAATGCTGTCCATTCTGGAGTCCATAACGTATATTCAACGACCTTCTCGTCATTTTGAAAATGTGTTACTTTTCCTTTGTTCACTACAATTTTCGCTCGGTTCCATTCGCCCGCAGGGAATGAATTCTGAGGTTTTGCAGGGATCATATCGTATAAGGAAGCCGATTTACGGTTGCCATCAACCCCCTGCTTCGCATCAGGATGGTTTTGGTTATCCAACAATTGGTATTCCGGACTCGATACATAGATTGGTTGTCCTTTCACTTCTTTTGCTAGGAAAAAAACGCCCGAGTTTCCAGCATGAGAAATTTTCCATTCAAATTCCAATTCGAAGTTTTTAAAGTCGTGGGCAAAGATAATATCTCCACCTTCAGCCTTATCAACCCCTTTTGGAGTTTTCGAGAATTTTAAGGTACCATCCTCAATACCCCATTTATTAGGGACATGATTCTTGTTGTAACCTCTCCAGCCATTTAAAGAAGATCCATCAAACAAAACATAAGCACCTGCGGAGTTCTTTTTGAAATCCTTGATGTTTACTTTTGGAAGATTCTCTAATTCATACGCTGGTCCTGTTTGGTTTGTTACTGTTGAACTTTTGCTTGCACAGGCAGCAAAGGTAAGCCCAATTGCGCCTATCAAAATGAACACAAAGTTTCTCTTCATAGTTATAGTTGATTTATTTGAAGGACTAAATTTAATTAAACAAATCGTAAAAACAAGAATTAAAATTGTTGTCCGCCCATATCATCCATATCCCCATTTTCTTCACGCTTCTTTTTGCTCATGTCCTGAATTCCGAAACGGTAGGAGAAAGATAGGGTGAACATTCTACGCATCCAACGGTGTGAAAAGTTGATTTTTTTATCCGGAAGGTAGTTCTCCATTTCAAAACGACGGCTGTTGAACACGTCCCTTACATTGAACATGATATTCGCTTTGTTGTTGAATAGATCCTTGCGTAATGCCACATCAACGCCAGTCATTGGCTTCATTTCTCCCTGAAGGGTTTTCATTCCACTACGATAATCTCCACGCACCTGAGCCGAGAATGTCGGTGTGAATTTCACATTGGTCGTCAGGTTACCATGGTAGTTGAAACTAGAGGACGAACGAACATCAAATCCTGATTTCGGCTCTATATTCATGTAGAATAAGTTGGCATTGGCCGTAAGATCCCACCATTTGAATACATTGATCTTGGAGATCAACTCGAATCCCATGGAATTATTGTTCGCCACATTTTCCCATTTCGAATAGGTGATGTTACTACGATCACCAACAATGTCCTGGATCAAGGAATCTGGATAGATGAAAGGTTGGAACATATCGTTTACTCGACGGTAATAGGCCGATGAAACAAAGTTCCAGTTATCATAGAATTTAGAGAAACTCAATTCTACCGCATGGATATCCTGTGGCATTAGATTCGGGTTACCTTGGCGATAGTTCTGCTCATCAGAGATATCCAAGAAAGGGTTCACTTGCCAGCCACGAGGACGCTCTACCCTACGGGTATAGCTCAATTGTACTTTATCGCTGTTTCCTTCACCCACATCATAACTCAAGAACAAGCTTGGGTAAAGACGGAAGTAATCCAGCTTCCCATCAGTAGCTCGTTGATTTTCTGGAATAGATGGATCCAAAGAATAATAGGTAGAGTTTAAATAGGCCTGTTCTGCCCTTAAACCGATCTGTGCACCAAATTTGGAGGTTAATTTCTTTTGATAATTGGCATATAATGCATGAACGGTACTGTTCATGTCAAAATCATTGCTTACGTTATAGTCCGGCAGGAAGCTATTGCTCAAGGTATCCATCAACTCCGAATACTGGTGATCCTGAGAAGTACGGATAATCGAACGGTAACCAGCTTCCAGTTTATGGTCTTCAGCAAATGGCAATGTATAATCCAATTGGAAGTTCCAGTTCTGTCCTCTTTCGGAGGTGGTATTCTGGCGGACCAGGTCTTTTCTATTGCTGGCATATGTCTGATGGAAATCGTTCGTACCATCCTCCTCATCATTACCAAAGGATATATTTGCCAACAATTCCTCGCCCTCACGTTTAAATTCCTGTTTGAAATCAAACATCAAGTCTACACCAAAATCCTTTTCTGCCTGTGCAGATTTACGGAAACTGCTGGAACCATAGTCTGGAATATTCCAGTAGGTATAATTAATATCTTGTGTCCTATCGTTATCACGGAAACTCAGGTTTCCTGCTAAACTTAAGGTTGTTTTATCCGACGCATAATAATCCGTCCCTAAACGTACGGTATGATTATAGCCCAATCGCTTACTTTCATCCGTTGAATAGGTCCTCGGACTTGCATCTGTGATCTGTCCGTTGATATAATCGGTGTTATCGGTATATCCTCCTCCGACCATGTTTCTACGGCTAAAATTATAGCTTCCGAAATAATTTACTTTTCCAGGTCTGTAATTCAGGGTAAGACCCGCATTGGCATTCTCGTAGGAACCAATGGAAGCATTAACCGAACCGTTCAAACCTGTGCGGATATTTTTCTTTAGGATGATGTTTACAATTCCGGATTGCCCTTCCGCATCGTGTTTCGCAGATGGGTTCGTCATGATCTCTACCTTGGAGATCGCATCTGCAGGTAAAGATTGCAAGAAGGCATTGATATCAGAACCGGCCATGGCAGATTCCTTACCATCCACCAGGATACGAACATTGGATGAGCCTCTTAAACTGATGGATCCATCGGATTGCACCTGTAAAGTAGGCACATTGCCCAATAGATCTTGTGCAGAACCTCCTACACTGACCATACTCTGGGAAACATCAAACACTTTTTTATCAATTCCGATCTGTAGATCGGGTGTCCTTCCCTGTACAACGACTTCGGAGATCAATTCACCTTGTTCTTGTAGAGATATCTTACCCAAGTTGATATCTTCATTGGCTTTTACCACGAAGTTCTCACGGGTATAGGTCTGGTAACCTTGGAAGGTAATCTGCAGATGATAGGTCCCTGGATCGACCTGTTGGATACTGAATCTACCGTTTTCGCCAGCTTGTTGTCCACGGATATAAGCACGATTTACGGTGGATAATAAGCTTACGCTTGCCCCAACCGCCGGACTTACACTATCCTGTTTGACTACAGAACCCTGGATGGTAACTTGTTGTGCGAATAAGATTACGGGAAACAAAAAAAGGATCGAAATAGAAAGTTTTCTAAATAGCATATAGATGTAACGTTGTGATTTACATCCGCAAAAATGCATATTATAATATGAACCAAGCCTATCGTAACTGCATTATTACGCTGCTTTCTATACAATATTACGCTGTTTTCTATTCAATCGACACAGTCAATCCTTCAGATTTAAGGACTTTTCGGTAAACTTCCATCTCGGTGTAGGAACCTTCAAGGATGGCACATTTTCCTTTGGTATGAACGGTCCAGGCAATCCGGGCACTTTCCTCTTCAGAGTACTGCAAATAATGCATCAGACAATAAATGACATGGTCAAAAGTATTGATGTCATCGTTCCAAAGGATCAGTTTATTGGATTCCTTGGTTCCGGCCAATATCTCTTCTAGAGTAAATGTTTCCTGTTCAACCTCTACGCTCATAAGGCAAAAATAGCTTATTTTTCAAATAATTCTTTATTTTAGCTGAATTGTTTACTTAAAATAACCCTATGTTTCAGTCAAAGATTGCTGGTTTGGGATACTACGTCCCAAAAAACGTATATACAAATAATGATCTCACTAGATTTATGGAAACTAGTGATGAGTGGATCCAAGAGCGTACCGGGATAAAGGAACGCCGTTATGCGGATCGTATTGGTGAAACAACGACCAGCATGGCTGTGGAAGCCTCCAAGATTGCCATTGAACGTGCGAATACTACAGCAGAAGAGATCGATTTCGTGATTTTTGCGACCTTATCACCGGATTATTACTTTCCGGGATGTGGGGTGTTGTTGCAACGGGAAATGGGGATGAAAGAAATTGGCGCTTTGGATGTTAGGAATCAATGTTCGGGTTTTGTCTATGCTCTTTCTATCGCCGATCAGTTCATTAAAACCGGAATGTATAAGAACATCCTGGTTGTAGGATCGGAGAAACATTCCTTTGCGTTGGATTTCTCGACACGAGGAAGAGCCGTTTCGGTCATCTTTGGTGATGGTGCCGGTGCTGTGGTGCTACAGCCAACAACGGAGGAAGGGAAAGGAATTTTGAGTACCCACCTGCATTCGGATGGTGCTGATGCCGAGAAATTGGCGATGTACTTTCCAGGAGCATCCGCAGGTTATTATTTGGAGGAGATGCCGAAATGGCCGGATGTGGAGCTGGGAGAAATGTTGATGACCAAAGAGATGTTGGAGGATGGATCTGCATTTCCATATATGGATGGACAGGCAGTTTTCAAAAAGGCGGTAGTGAAGTTTCCAGAGGTGATTGGCGAGGCTTTGGCAAAGAATAATTTGAAATCTACGGATATTGATATGTTGATCCCGCATCAGGCGAATCTGCGGATCTCGCAATTTGTACAGAAGACGTTGGGATTGGGAGATGATCAGGTTTTTAATAATATCCAAAAATATGGTAATACGACGGCAGCATCTGTGCCGATTGCATTATGTGAAGCCTGGGAACAAGGAAAAATAAAGGATGGGGATTTGGTTTGTTTAGCAGCCTTTGGCGCTGGCTTTACTTGGGGATCGGCGTTGATTCGCTGGTAAGGTTTCTCGACGAACCATCGTCATTGCGAGGAGGCACGACGAAGCAATCTTTTCATCGTCATTGCGAGGAGGCACAACGAAGCAAAATTTTCTTCGTCATTGCGAGGAGGCACAACGAAGCAATCTTTACACATATCGGAAGATTGCTTCGTTGTGCCTCCTCGCAATGACGGGTAAAGTTCCCCCTACTTCCCTCTCCCCCTCTTAAACCCAGAGCCAAAAATCACATCCCAAATCATCGAACTCACACCAAATCCCCTATCCGGTTCTGCATAATGATGCAACATATGATGATCTTTGATCTTCTTAAACAACCCCGATTTAAAATTCGCATGGTGCATTGCATAATGGCACTCATCATATATCAAATACCCCATCAAAAAACCACCAAAAAATGCTCCCAAAGTATACTCCCCAAAAAATAAACTGAAAAGAAAATAAATAATCGCAGCCATTGGAATACTTGCCGACAATGGCATTACCAACCTCAACCTATCCTTCGGAAAATCGTGATGCACACCATGAAAGATAAAATGTATCCGTTGTCCCCATTTAGAACTCGGTTCATAATGAAAAACCCACCTGTGCAGTACATATTCCGCCAAGGTCCAAAAGGCTAATCCAAACAGGTAATACCCGATTACAGTTCCCACAGAAAGATTCCCAGGTCCCAAAGCCCTCCAAACAAAGAACACAATAACCGGGATCCAAAAAATCAAAGGAACCGACCAATGCACTTTGGTCAGGGACTCCAGAAAGTCATTTTTAAACATCCGACTGGACTCTGTAGAATTGGATACATATAATTTCTTGGCCATAACAACAATAAATAAATCTAAAAAAAGCCGGTCTATCTCATTGAACCAACTAAAAAAGAATTCGTTTGCTTTTGAGTTAAAAACAAAAATAGCCAATATGCCTAGAAATAAAAGAAAAAACTATTTTTTTGACAAAAGAAGGATAATGGTCAGAAATTGAGAAGAGGAGAGAATATCGGAAATGCATTTGCTGCATATCTGAAATAAAAAAAGCCATGAATAAATCATGGCTTTTCCTTATAGAATTTAATTATTTTATTATCCGTTGGATAGCGCTGCAGCACCGGAAACAATCTCTGTTAACTCGGTTGTAATAGCAGCCTGACGTGCTTGGTTGTACGACAATTTCAATTGACGCAATAAATCACCCGCATTCTCAGTCGCTTTATCCATTGCAGTCATACGCGCACCATGTTCCGAAGCATTCGAATCCAATACTGCTTTGTACAACTGGATCTTGATCGCTTTTGGAATAAGCTCTTCAATGATCTTTTCTTTCGATGGCTCGATGATATAATCCAATTCAGCTACATCTTCATTTTTCTCTTCTGGCAATAGAGGTAAGATTTGCTCGGAAGTCAAAATCTGAACAGCAGCATTACGGAATTGGTTATAAACCACCTCAACACGGTCAATATTTCCTTCTTTGAACTGCTCCATGGCATATTCAGTAACCTTAGAAACATTTTCAAAATCTAGATTATTGAAAAGTTCATTATGGTTACCTATAACATTGAAGCTACGTCTAGTGAAGAAATCATGACCTCTTTTACCGATAGCAATAATGCTCACATCACCTCTGGCAAATTGATCTGCATACTTATTCGCGATCAAGTTGTTTGCCGTTTTGATAGCATTCGCATTAAAAGCCCCCGCCAATCCCCTATTGGAAGTCACTACGATGATCAACACCTTCGTAGGGATACGATCTTGGGTAAAAGGCGAGTTATTGCCCTCTACAGATGCTGAAACTTGCGCTAAAATCTCTCTCAATTTAGTCGCATAAGGACGCAATTGAACGATTGCATTCGTCGCACGTTTCAACTTCGCTGCAGATACCATTTTCATCGCTTTGGTAATCTGTTGCGTAGAGGATACGGAGGTAATCCGGTTTCTAACTTCTTTTAAATTTGCCATATATGTTTTATAGTAGATGTTAGATATTAGACGGTAGATATTAGATGTAAGGTCTCTTATCTATAATCTAACATCTATTATCTATCATCTATTATCTAAATCCCACTTAAGGACTAATTAATATTTAGATGCTAATTCCTTAGCTACTTTTTCTAATACGTCGGTTAACTCATCAGAGAACTTACCAGCTTTCAATGCTGACAATACTTCTGGATGACGTTGCTCTAATTGCGTCAAGTATTCGTTTTCGAATTCTCTTACTTTAGCAACTGGAACATTACGTAATAAACCTTTTGTACCTGCGTAGATGATCGCTACTTGCTTCTCTACAGATACTGGCGAATATTGACCTTGTTTAAGGATCTCCACGTTACGGATACCTTTATCTAATACTGCTTTTGTAGCCGCATCTAAGTCTGAACCGAATTTAGCAAAAGCTTCCAATTCACGGAACTGTGCTTGATCCAATTTCAAGGTACCAGCAACTTTCTTCATTGATTTGATCTGCGCGTTACCACCTACACGTGATACCGAGATACCTACGTTGATCGCTGGACGGATACCTGCGTTGAACAAGTTCGATTCCAAGAAGATCTGACCGTCAGTAATGGAAATTACGTTGGTAGGGATATAAGCAGATACGTCACCCGCTTGAGTTTCGATGATCGGAAGTGCTGTTAATGAACCACCACCTTTAACCAAGTGCTTGATAGACTCAGGAAGGTCGTTCATGTTACGTGCGATATCATCAGAAGTGTTGATCTTCGCAGCACGCTCCAATAAACGGGAGTGAAGGTAGAATACGTCTCCTGGGTATGCCTCACGGCCTGGAGGACGTTTCAATAATAAAGACACCTCACGGTATGCTACCGCTTGTTTTGACAAGTCATCATAAACGATCAATGCAGGACGTCCTGTATCACGGAAGTACTCTCCGATAGCAGCACCCGCCATTGGCGCGTAGAATTGCATTGGTGCAGGATCCGCAGCAGAAGCAGAAACAACTACCGTGTAAGGTAATGCGCCTCTTTCTTCCAACACGCGAACGATGTTAGCTACAGTAGAGTTCTTCTGACCTACAGCAACATATATACAGAATACAGGTTGACCTGCATCGTAAAATTCTTTTTGGTTAAGGATCGTGTCGATACAAACAGCTGTTTTACCTGTCTGACGGTCACCGATCACTAGCTCACGCTGTCCACGACCTACAGGGATCATCGCGTCGATCGCTTTGATACCAGTCTGTAATGGCTCAGTTACTGGCTGACGATAGATTACTCCAGGAGCTTTACGTTCAATCGGCATCTCGTAAGTATCACCAGCGATAGGTCCTTTACCATCGATTGGCTGACCTAAAGTGTTTACCACGCGGCCCAACATACCTTCACCTACTTTAATAGATGCGATACGGTTAGTACGTTTGATGGTGTCTCCTTCTTTGATGGAATCTGAAGAACCCAAAAGTACAACACCCACGTTGTCTTCTTCTAAGTTCATCACAATACCTTGTAATCCGTTAGGGAACTCAACCAACTCTCCTGATTGAACTTTTGTTAAGCCGTAAATACGAGCGATACCATCACCTACTTGAAGGACAGTACCTACTTCTTCTAATTCGGCCGCTGACTTAAAGCCTGACAATTGCTCTCTAAGAATTGCCGAAACTTCATCTGGTCTTACCTCTATCATTGTTAAATTCGTATAAGGGGTTTTTTATTCTATTTTATCTTTAAGCTATTCCTTAGGTTATACACCAAGATTAGCAAAATGTCTTTCTAACTTATTCAATTTACCTTGAATACTTTCATCCAATTGTCTGTCGCCAACCTTCACGATGAAACCACCGATCAACGATTCGTCAACTTTATTGGTCAATACAACCTGTGCATTGATCTGCTCACCGATAGCCTTTTTCAACTCTTCGATATTGGCATCAGAAAGTTTGGCAGCCGAGATCACCTCAGCCTTCACAATTCCTTTTACCTCGTTGTATTCACGGATAAACTCTTGAGCCGTTGCATAGATCAATTCCGCACGACCTTTTTTGGCCATGATATTGAAAAATCCAATGATCTCCGGCTTTACTTTATCTGCAAAAAGTGCGTTCAATACCGCTACTTTTTTATCTGTTTTGATGATTGGGTTGTTCAAAACCGCTTGTAGTTCCGTGCTTGTCTTGATCACAGAAACCACACTGTCCATATCGGTCTTCACCTCGTCCAAGTTGTTGTGCTCTTGGGCAAGATCGATAAGGGACTTGGCGTATCTTGAAGCTACTTTAAAAACTGACATAGTTTAATTTTAATCTGTTAACCAATTAGTTTAATTTAACATCTTTCAACAAATCAGAAACTAAAGCTTCTTGTTTGTTTTGGTCTTCAAATTCTTTGGTCAATACTTTGCGAGCGATCTCTAAAGACAAAGTAGACACTTGGTTTTTAACCTCTGCCAATGCTTTAAGCTTTTGATCTTCGATTTCACGTTTTGCATTTTCGATCATCTTAGCACCTTCTACTTGAGAAGCAGCTTTAGCATCTGCAATCAATTTATCGCTTAATTGCTTCGCCTCTTTCAAAATGATATCACGCTCTTCACGTGCTTCTTTCAGTAACTGTTCGTTTTCATTCGTCAAACGAGCCATTTCCAATTTTGCTTTTTCCGCAGAAGCCAATGCATCAGCAATGCCCTTTTCACGGTCTTCTAAAGCGTCTACAATCGGTCTCCAAGCAAACTTACCTAATAATACGATTACGATTAATAGGATGATGGTTTGCCAAAAAACCAACCCTAATGAAAAATCTTGAATTAAAGCGTCCATTTATTTTCGATATAAGTATATGTATATTTTATAATTTTTTGTCTTTGATAAACATAACTTGCAACCAACCGTTGCAAGTTACGTCTATTGTTTTTTTGATAAGCCTGAGCTTATTTACCTAAGATTAAAGCACCAAATGCTAAACCTTCTACTAGGGCTCCGATGATGATCATCGCAGTTTGGATTTTAGATGCTGCTTCTGGTTGACGAGCGATAGCTTCCATTGCTGAACCACCGATTTTACCTAAACCTAAACCAGCTCCGATAACGATCAAACCTGCTCCTACTAAATTTGGAATCATAACAATTTTATATTTAAAAATTTAACAAAAAATTCGAATTAATGATGCGCGTGCTCTTCTACCGCCATACCAATAAATAGGGATGACAACATGGTAAAGATAAACGCCTGTAAAAATGCAACCAAAAGCTCCAAGAAGAACAATACCAAGGTCAATAACATCGATACACCGATACTACCACCAACGGTCAATTCTTGCTGAAACAAATAGACGATGGCAATCAAACCAAATACTACCGAGTGACCTGCAGTGATGTTCGCAAATAAACGAAGCATCAAGGAGAATGGTTTGGTCAACATACCCAACACCTCAATTGGTGCTAAGATAAATTTGAAAGGAACTGGAACACCTGGCATCCAGAAAATATGTTTCCAGTAATCTTTGTTTGCTTTGAATGTGGTAATAAAGAAAGTAAACAAAGCCAAAACCAAGGTTACTGTGATATTACCTGTTACGTTGAACCCTAGTGGGGTCAATCCCAAAATGTTCAACAAGAAGATCAAGAAAAATACCGATAACAAGTATGGCATGAATTCTTTATAACGGTGGCCGATATTTGGAACCGCCATTTCATCACGTACGTAAAGCACCAAAGGCTCTAAAACACGTCCTACTCCTTTTGGAATAGCATTAGCGCCATTTTTATAGGTTTTCGCTAAGCTCATGAAGCCTATGAAAAGTAACAAAGCCGCCAACATTAAACCTACCACGTTTTTAGTGATGGAGAAATCCAATGGTTTCGCATTGGTAGGATGCTGGTGGTCATCATAAGTGATGGTACCTGCCGCGTCGGTTTTGTAGATTTTGCTGTGGTATAATTTGTAATAATTACCGTCTTTTTCCACTACTTTTTTCCCATGGTCAAATTCTGCAGCAGAGAAGATCTTCAATCCATTATCGATTAAGATAACTGGCAATGGGAATCCATAACTGTGACCAGTTTTGGAATTGGTAGCGAAGTTAAAGTAATAATCGTCCTTTAAGTGGTGTTGGATGTGAGCATTGATCTCTTCTGGAGAGGATACTTCCCCTGTTGAAGGTGCGACCTCAGCAGCTGATCTGAATGGGTTTGCAGTGAATAAAATCACCGTCAATAATAAAAGTACTTTCTTAAGACTCACCATTTTAAATAATGTTGAATTATGACAAATTTTGCGCAAAATTACAATTTTATTTTGCATTAGTCCACAAATGTTTAAACTTTTTGAAAATTTACTTTTTAGGCTCTGGTTCATGCTGATTTACAAGGTAATACGCAACGAAGGCATCATACCCTAAATAAATGAAAAACACCACCATAAAATTGAGTTCGATAAAATCGTTCTCCAACAAGTTTATACCCTCTTGGATATAAAAATAACTGGCCGCAGCCTTGATCGTCATCCCGATCAAAAAAGCAAATCCAGTTTGGGTCGGCATCGAGTAATCCACCCCTACATAAACCATTGCCATCACCAAAGAAGCAATCGCGCAGAAAGCATACATGCCCAACAGACTATATCCACTCCCGATCCACCAATGATCGAGATCGTTATACTGTAAAACAGCGTAATGGATACCAAAACTGATCCCAGTAACGGCAATTAAAACGAGTATTAACAAAAGGAATTTATTCATCTTTATTGATATAGTTTACTTGTCTAATCATTTGGTACATGGATGCCAACACCCCCACGATCGTCAACCCCTTCATCCACCATTCCCCTTCGACCTCAAACTTGCGGTCCAAAAGGGTCCCGATCCAATAAAAAAGGTAAATTGTCGCCCCTATCTGAAAGGGCATGGATGTAAAAACGATCCATTTATTTACTTTTTTCGATTTCGGTTTTTCGTTTTCCAAGGGTATGATGTCGTTAGCTTATCCCGCAAATATAATTAAATAACATGAGGATTAGCATCCTGCTCCTTGCTAATTTCAAGATGCTTTTGGGCAACCTTAATGGCAGGATAATCCACTTTTAGATCCATCAATTGACGGATTTCGCTGGAGGAAGCATCGGGGTGTTTCTCCAAAACCGCAATTATTTCCTGTAGGGTCTGTTCATCCAAGAGATCGGTGGCTTCTACATCCTGACCAATAAAATGGATCAGATGCCCATAGATGGTCCCCGCCACCATGTTTCTTTTTTCTGCAATTTCTTCGATATCCATGCCCTCCAGGTACATATCCAAAGAAATCTGTTTCGTGTCTTTTTCCTTTTCATCATCCCCACTCTTCAGTTGGTCGTCCTTTGGTCGTTCCCAATTCAACAGCTCTTCCGAAAGGTCGGCATCCGATTTGGTCAATTCTTCCGCTATGGTCTGACTATGTTTCAGTTGCTCAAACTTCCGCTTGAAATCCAACAATAATTCCTTCAGGGAACTGATATATTTTTTCGTACGCTTTTTTACTTTCCATTCATCGATATGTTTCTCCAAAGGTTCCAAACAGTCCTTCTGAAAATTAGGGATGAACCAATTGACCGCAGCTTTGGATCTTTCACAGATTTTCTCATAATCAGTATCCTCCTTTTGGGCCAACAACTGATACAATTGGGTAATGAACTTATTGGCAACCTGCTCTTGGCCCTTCACTTTATCCAACATCTGCTTCAGCAGCTCCAAAGCTTCCTCTTTCTGTTCGATTTTTTTCCCTTCCAGGTCTTCTACCAAGAGGTTCAGGGATTCGCTCAGGCTGTTCCATCGAAAGCTATGCAATAAGATCTGCCCCAGGTATCGGCGGCGGCTTTCCTGCAGAATTGGCGCCAAATCACCAATGGCTTCCATTTGGTTCATGAAATTCACCACCTGAAAATCGGTACGGATGGCATGGCTAGGGATCTTTGAACGCAGCACCAAACCTTCCAGTCCGGTCAAACGGCTGAGCGCCACATAAACCTGCCCCGCTGCAAAGGAAGTTCCAGCATCGATAATAGCCTTTTCAAAAGTAAGACCCTGGCTTTTGTGGATGGTGATCGCCCAGGCCAATCGTAAGGGAAATTGCGAAAAGGTACCTAGCACCTCCTCTTCTATCTTATCTTCCCCTTTATTGTAGGAATAGCGGATGTTCTCCCAGGTCTCCCGTTTCACTTCCACATCCTCCTCCCCATTCGGAAAGGTCACTATCACTTTATGTTTATCAATATTGATCTCTTTAACGGTTCCAATTTTACCATTGTAGTACCTTCTATCCTCACCCACATCATTCTTGATGAACATCACCTGCGCTCCTTCCCGAAGGCTCAACATCTCATCCACCGGATACATACTGTTCTGAAAATCATCCGTAATGATGGATTTGATCTGATAGAGTTTAGAATCCAAACTATCCAACTGCTCCTGGTTGATCTTATCCGCCAAGCGGTTGTGTGAGGTCAACGTGATATACTGTTCATCCTTTGGCGCAACAAAGTCTTCTTTATAATGGCTGTTCAGGTCTTCCAGATCATCATTCGTCGTCTGGTTGTTCCTGATTTTATTCAATATACCGATAAAACGGTCGTCCTGCTGCCTGTAAATCTTTTTCAATTCGATCAAGATAGGCGGCTGTTGCTTGAAAACCTTGGCCTCAAAGAAAAACGGGCTTTTGTAGTAATTCCGAAGTACCTGCCATTCCCGATCCTGTACCACGGGAGGCAACTGGTAGAGATCCCCGATGAACAAGAGCTGCACACCACCAAATGGTCGCATATCCCTTCGAACACTCTTCAGAATGACATCAATGGCATCCAAGGTATCCGCACGGACCATGGAAACCTCATCGATGACGAGTAATTCCAACTCCTGAAGGATAGCCCTTCTGTTCTTGGTCAGTTTGATGGTACTGAAAAGCCGATGTTTATTATAGATGTTTTGGTCCTGATCGCCCCATTGAATCGGATAATCTTCGATAAAGGTGCCGAAAGGCAACCAGAATAGCGCATGCAATGTCGTTCCACCGGCATTCATCGCCGCCACACCAGTAGGTGCGGTGATCGCCATTTTCTTATAACTATTCTCCCGGATATACTTCAGGAAAGTAGTCTTTCCAGTTCCTGCCTTTCCAGTCAGGAAGATAGGCTGTTGGGTCTGGTTTACAAAGGCTACGGCTTGTGCGAATATATCGTTTTGATGATCTAATGGTAATGACATAAGGCTTCTTCTAGAATTACAAATATACGGTAAATAGGCTTATTCAATTGGTTCAGCCCTTGTTTTAATACAAAAGTTATATTATCTTCACGAAAGAAAACTTAATAACCATGACATATATTGATAAGAGCGATTTATTCCAGGAAATTGAAACAAAGTTGACTGATAAAGGCTTCAAGATTGAAAGCATCGATCAGAACAGACCCTGGGGCGGATTTTTTGTGATCAATGAGGAGCAAGCGCAGGAGTTTGCGAACGCCTACTTTGAAGGGTTGGATGTGCAGGATTTGAAGATATCCGGGAAGTTAAGCCCAAAAGTATTGGTGGTTGGTCCTAACAAGCGTTTATCATGGCAGTACCACCATCGCAGAGCGGAAATCTGGAGAGTAATCCGTGGTGAGGTGGGTGTTGTAACAAGCCCTGATGATGAAGAACACGAATTGAAGATCTTGAAAGAAGGCGATACTATTCGTTTGAGCCAAGGAGAGAGACACCGTTTGGTAGGAATGGGAAATTATGGTGTGGTGGCTGAGATTTGGCAACATACCGATGGATCTAATCCTTCTGATGAAAGTGATATCGTAAGGGTTCAGGACGATTTCGGAAGATAGGTTTCGAAGGTAACGGAATTAACACCGTCATTGCGGACAACTAACATTGCGAGCCCTACCGTCATCGTAAGTTTGTAGGGAAGTTATAGGAATTAAAGAAACAGAATATAATTTTGTATTTCATTTAGGATACAGCGAGAGAGGGAGTAAGATTTTTAATCGTCATTGGT
>NZ_JAYLLN010000055.1:0-16949 GCF_037126265.1 Sphingobacterium tenebrionis | reverse complement strand
GATGCACTATACGATAGTCCGGTCAAACTGCAGAATGGTCAATGAACTAAGTTACTAAATGTCATCACCTTCCGATAAATTTAGTTCAAATTTTTAATTCTCAGGATGACATGAATGAAGATTGCTTCGTTCCTCGCAATGACGTTATAAGATTGCTTCGTTCCTCGCAATGACGTTATAAGTTTGCTTCGTTCCTCGTAATGACGTATATCTCCTACAACATACCGCCACAAACAGGCAATACCTGCCCATTCACATACGACGATAAATCAGATGCCAAGAATAAACAAACATTAGCAACTTCTTCCGCTTCGCCAGCGCGTTTCAAAGGAATTCCAGCTTCCCAGCCGGCCACCACTTTCGGATCCAATACATCCGTCATTTCTGTACGGATAAACCCAGGAGCTACCACATTCGTACGGATATTCCTTGATCCCAATTCCTTCGCCAAGGATTTAGAAAATCCAATGATACCTGCCTTAGATGCCGAATAATTTGCCTGTCCGGCATTTCCTTGCACACCCACCACAGAACTCATATTGATAATACTACCTTTACGGCTTTTCATCATCACTTTTGATGCTGCTTTCGAAACATTGAAGATAGATTTAAGGTTGATATTAATCACATCATCCCAGTTCTCCTCCGTCATGCGCATCAAAAGACCATCTTTGGTAATTCCTGCATTGTTCACAACAATGTCCAAAGCGCCAAAATCTGCAACAATATCATTGATTAATTTATCTGCTTCATCAAATTTTGAAGCATCAGAACGGTATCCCTTAACTTGTGTGCCAAACTGTTGAAGCTCCTGCTCCAATGCCTGCCCTTTTTCTACAGATGAAAGGTAGGTAAAAGCCACATTTGCACCGTGTTGTGCAAATACTTCAGCAATCTTTCTACCAATCCCTTTGGATGCACCTGTTACTAAGGCTGTTTTCCCGGCTAATAATTTCATACGATTATTTTTTTGTACTTGATTTTTAGAGACCACAAAAGTGGAAAATAAACTGCATAATACAAAAAATGTCAGGTATTAGGAAATCGGAAAATCAATTTTTGCTGACCTGATTGAATAAGAAGGCAATAAAAGCAGGTTAATATTGATAAATTTTCAAATATTTGAAACGATTCTGACAAATTTATTCGCTAGAATCTATTTCGAATAGTAATTTTGTGCAACATTTAAAAACCATGGGTAAGAAAACGAAAAAAACGGAAGTAGATGTTGTTTTGATTGGTGGTGGTATCATGAGCGCAACATTAGGTACGTTGATTAATGAGTTAAGTCCAGACATTAATATTGAAATCATTGAGCGCTTAGATGTAGTTGCGGCAGAAAGTTCAGATGCATGGAATAATGCAGGAACTGGCCACTCGGCGTTATGCGAATTGAACTATACACCAGAACAACCTGACGGAAGTGTAAAGATCGACAAAGCCATCAGTATTGCCGAACAATACGAGATTTCCAAACAGTTTTGGTCTTACCTGGTGGAGAAAAACATCATCAAAAATCCAGGACATTTTATCCGTAAAGTCCCTCACATGTCTGCTGTTTTCGGCGAGAGAGATGTGAATTTCCTAAAAACACGTTTCGAGACCTTAACCAAGAACAACCTGTTCAAAGGTATGGAGTATACGGAGGATAAAGGCTTGTTAAGCGATTGGATCCCATTGATGATGGAAGGTCGTGATCCTGAAGAGCCTATGGCTGCCACCAAAATGGATATTGGTACCGATGTGAATTTCGGCGCCTTAACAAGAGATTTGATCAACTACTTGGACGCCAAGGAAAACATTAAGCTTTCCTTGAACCAAGAGGTTAAAGATATTGACCGTGAAGATGATGGACGTTGGGAAGTCGAAGTGAAAGACCTGAAAACCGGTCAAAAACGCGAAATCCTAGCGAAATTTGTGTTCATTGGCGCAGGAGGACACTCCTTATTATTATTGGAGAAATCCGGAATCCCGGAAGCAAAAGGATACGGTGGTTTCCCAGTCGGTGGACAATGGTTAAGATGTAACAACGAAGAGATCATCAAGAGCCACCATGCAAAAGTGTATGGTAAAGCTTCAGTAGGTGCGCCTCCAATGTCTGTTCCTCACTTGGATACCCGTTATATTGATGGTAAACAGGCCTTATTATTTGGTCCATACGCTGGATTCTCAACTAAATTCCTTAAAAAAGGATCTTATTTTGATCTTCCGGCTTCCATCAAATTATCCAACATCCGCCCGATGCTTTCGGCAGGTCTGGACAATTTACCATTGACCAAATACCTGATTACCGAGGTGATGAAAAAACCTCAGGATAAATTGGATGCTTTGAAACAATTTATGCCAACCGCTAAAATGGAAGACTGGCAGATTGAAAAAGCTGGTCAGCGTGTACAGGTGATCAAGAAAGATCCAAAACATGGAGGTATCCTGGAATTTGGTACTGAAGTCGTTTCTAGTGCCGATGGATCTATCGCGGCTTTATTGGGAGCTTCTCCAGGTGCTTCAACTTCCGTAGCGATCATGATCGCTCTTTTGAAACGTTGTTTTCCAGAAAGAGCAAAATCGGATGCATATCGTAAGAAATTAAGAGAAATGATCCCTTCCTGGGGTAAAAAATTGAATGATGATCAGGCTTTGTGTGAAGCAACCCGCGCACGCACGTCCAACATCCTTCAATTGGATAAATAAAAACCTTAATCCCATCTGGGAAAAAATAAAATTTTGGGGTGCTTGATGTCCCACTGTAAAGTGGGACATACAACGCTGAGAAAATACCCAATTCTGCATCAAAGCAGAAGGAACCTGATCCAGGTAATGCTGGCGTAGGAATTAATTATGAATGATATTCTTCAAAACATCGTAACAACCTTTCTTCAAACCTCTTGGTTGGAGCGATTTTCCGTGGTCTGTAGTGTGATCCAAGTATTACTATCTAAGAACAACAAGGTGTCCAATTATTTCTTTGGCATTTTAGGGATTCTTACCGGAATGTATGTGCTCTATGGTGCCAAGCTCTATGCTGAAATTGCGTTACAGGTCTATTACCTGGTCATGAGTATATATGGATGGTGGTTCTGGATGAGCAATAAGACTGCAAGGGAACAACCGATCAGTCATGCCAGCAAAAAGGAATGGTGGATAGTAGCAGGCATCGTTATATTAGGTTTTGTATTTTTCTACCTCCTACTTGAACATATTACAGACTCAGATGTACCCTATTGGGATGCCTGGGTCACTTCCACTGCATGGGCAGGAATGTGGTTGATGGCCAAAAGAAAAATAGAGAATTGGATACTGTTGAACATCAGTAACCTCTTTGCCATCCCTCTACTGATCCATAAAGATCTCTATTTATTTGCCGCGCTGACGTTATTTCTATTCATTGTGGCTATTTTTGGTTATTTGAATTGGATGAAAATCCTATTCCAACAAAAAAAGGAAACAAGCTATGCTGAATGATGAACATAAAATTCTGATTAAAGAATTCCAATCGGAAAGTATCGAACGGAAACAATTGGTGAAACAACAATTGGAATTGATCTATCACAACAATTGGTTCAATTTGTGGGTTCCGAAATCATTGGGCGGCTTGGAAGTAGACTTTCCTCAAGGATTACAATTCCTCAAGGATCTGGCCTATGAAGATGGAGGATTCGCCTGGACAGTAACCTTATGTGCCGGGGCAAATATGTTCGCTGGATTTATTGATCCAAGGAAAGCCAAGGATATTTGGCAGGATCGGGAAATATGTTTTGGGGGAAGTGGCAAGATTGCCGGAAGGGCAGAGGTCAAAGAAGACCATTACTTACTGACTGGAATGTGGAATTATGCAACTGGAGCACCTCATCTTACTTATTTTACCTTGAATGCGCCGTTAATGAAAGATGGAAATCCATTGCTGGATGCCAATGGACAAAGTATCTATAAATCTTTTTTTGTGGACAAGGATCAAGTATTGATCCATTATGATTGGGATACCTTCGGATTGGAATGTACGGCTTCGCATTCATTTTCTTTAGAAAAAATAAAAGTGCCTTTTGATCAGGCATTCGATCTAGTTCCATCCAAAAAAACATTGGAAAACCCTTTGTTTGAAATTCCTTTCATGTGTTTCGCCGAATTGACGCTATTGATGAATTATATGGGTATGTTCGACCGCTTTTTGGATTTATTGGAAAGACAATATTTTGAAAAATCCAAAGATGAAGCTTGGCGAATGAAACATTCCCGAACAAGATTTAAGGAAATCGATGGCATTCGGACGAATTTTGAAAGTTCCTATGCAGAAATGATGGGATTGGCAAAATTGGTTTGGGACCAAGTGGAGAACTACCAAGAACTTGATGAACAGGTGTTGGACGATATAGCGTTAAAATCACGTGAATTGGCCAAATGGATCCGGTTGAATACGGCTGCTTTGATTCCGTATGCAGGTATCAAGGGTGCTCAGCGGAAGGAAGAAATCAATATCGTTTTCCGGAACTTATTTACAGCTAGCCAACATGGTCTTTTGAATGTGTAATAAGGAATTTAAAAAAAGCTAACAATCAAAAACCATATTCCCTTCAAATACATCATGTTGACCTGATAAGATCAGCATGTACCTTTCTTCTTCATAGTGTCGAGGACTTGAGATCAAAAAATCAGGTTCCTTGTCGCCATCAAAGTCTGCTATCAATTTTATTGCTGTAAAGGTGTCGTTATATTCTGATTGCTTGATCAGATTTCTGACGTATTTTCCATCTTTATATAAATTCAAACTGTAATGCTCCGAACTGGTATCATCCACATCCCGGAAATATTTTCCATTCGCTTTCAATTCATACACATGTCCATTATAACTGAATTTAAAAGGGCTGTCTGGTTGAATAATCCTTTCATTAAAAGCTATGCTGTCCAACAATCCTGTTTTAAGTGATTTAAGGTCGACATAGGCTAAAGCATTTTTATCAGGCTCAATGGTTTCTGTGGGTAATCCTGAACAAGGTTCCTCAGCTTCTTCGGTAATCTTGTAGGCTACTTTGCCAATATGATAAGCACCTTTTTCCTTGTAAATGGCGAGCCAAGTAGCATTTAATATTTTGCTTATCCGATCATCATCATTTAAGAAACGGTAAGTCAATGGAAGTATCAGTTTCCCTTCCAAGATAGCTGCCTCGACAGAAGTGCCCACTTGCATATCATCATCGGTTATCTCATCCGATGTATCGCTTAGCATTTCTATACTATCCTTTAATAAAGCGGAACTATCAACAACAACTGTTTCCTCCACATTCCTTTTAAATGGATTGCATGCGGTCAAACCTATAAAACATACCAAATAAATAACTAGACAGCCATTCCTCATATCAAAACAAAATTTCAATGGAAATTAACCAAAGGATTACATTAAACCTAAAAATAAAAAAAATAAAAAAGGGAATTAAAAGGGTAGGGTATGAAAGGTAATTCTTTTGAAATGATCTTTGGGTAGATCATTTTTTTTTGATGGTGGATTTTAATCCTCTTCTAAATTAAAATCATCACCATCAAATAAAAATTCGCCAAATAGTGGCTCTTGTTCTGTTGTTAATACTTCATCTTTTATCATATCATTTAATTTTTATCAAATGTAAAAGATGAACTTTATTGGAATATTATTCTAATGTTAATTTTATGTGAAATCCGAAAAGCTTAACTTGTTCAATAAAATAATACTTTGTTCTGCCCAGGTTTGTCCGAAATCATAGCGATTACGGTTTAAATCACTGTTGTATAAAACGGGACCTTCGGTTGCAGGTCCGTACAAGTACAAGGGATAATCAGAATGTTTCCCTTTAACTTTTCCGTTTGTTTCCAAATTGATTTTACCATCATCATATACCCCATTTTTGAACACTGTAAAAATTCTCTTTTTGTAAAGGTTTGTAAAAAGCCTATTGTTTTCACATTTCAAGTTTTCTTTTGGCTTGGTGCTATCGATCAGATAGGAAAAAAAATGTTGGTCTTTTTTTGATTTCAATAAGAAGCCCTGTTCTTGGATCTCGATTTCTGGAGTCTCGGAAAACAGAAAGGAAATATATCCTTGCTTTAGTAGACAGAAGAATTTTTCGGATATTTCACGTGCAGGTCCTAAACTGATCTGGAAGATATAATTCAACCAATAGTCATCTACATGTTTTTGTGCATAAGGGGTAAATCCCCCAAATTCATATAGTTTACAGATTTGCAAGAATCCCTCACGCATTGCTCCGGTTGCTGCACCCATGGTGCTGTTCAATTCTCCAGGTTGCATGGCGATTAGACAGAAGGTAGTCAGGTCCGCTATAAACTCATTATAATTTACATCCTTAGCGACATTGGAATAAGTAACAGGATCTAATAAGGCATTGATCGAAAATCGAGTCCTTTCATCCTGTATTGCTATGAAATGCAATACCTCTTCGTGGCTAACCGTCTTCAGATGGTCCAGCATGGAATAAAATGCATGCTGAATCTCTTTTTTATAAAGAGGTAGAATATCCGTTTTAAAATCGATATTTCCTTTTTTTGCCTTCAATTCCTCTACCCAGGCGTCGGTCATATAGAGCAGTTCATATTTATGGTCCGACCAATAGGTATTTCTTGGTAAGGTAGGGAGATTTGTTCTGGAAAATGGATATATTTTTGGTTCCAATCCCGTGGGAATGTATTGGAATTCCTGATCGTTCTTATAGAACACGCCTCCTCTGCCTTCAGTCAAATGTAGGATGGTTTCCATAAAGTTGATACCAGACCCTTTGATGACGACTTCGGAATTTGCTGGGATCCTATCCAAATACTCCAAAGAATGCACTGATTCGATAAAGCGATCCAAGGATTGATCACTATCCTTGATGAATTTTAAGAGGTTATTTTTATTGCTGTGGCCGATGCTAATTAACGTACTTTGGTATGGAAAGATTAATTTCTTATCCTCATTATATAAATAAGCTGTCTTTCCTTGGATTTCCAGATCGCAGATTTCTTCCTGGATTAAACTCAGTTCGATTTCATCATCTATTCCTGCAATAGTTTTTAAGACACAATCCATCAGGTAAAGACCAAATAGTTCCCTACTGCAATGATCAGATTTTAGGGGTTCCTGTTCAATTGTTCTATTTTCCCTTATCCATTCCAATAGGGTTAACGATTCAGATGAAATAGTATCCCGATCTGTTTTCCATGCTGAAAGGTCTGCGATACATTCGTGTACCAAAAGATAGTTTGGGGTAGTAGGACTGTATTGTTGCCCCGCCCCAAAATTCTTGTTTTTATTATACCAATGTATATGGAATTTTCGATTGCCTATGGCTTCTTTGCTTAGGGAAAGTAAGCTTTCTAACGCATAAAAACCAAATGGTCCTCCGCCAATTATAGCGATATAGTCAGTATGCTCCTCAAATTTTATCTGATTATTTGTTTTTATTAAAGGGTTAATCCGGTCGTCAATTGTCCTAGCCTCCTGCAGTAAATGCATCGAATTCCATATCATATTTCCTTGTTTTTACCTGCCTAGCGATAATACCTATTTTTTCATTTTTTATGTATTTTATGGCAAATTACAATGGATTATTATCACAGATGAAACTTAATGGCATTAACATAGAATTATATTCTTTAAAAAATTAAAATAACTCAATTCGTTAATATTATTTCGTGCAACAGGATTTAGTCCTATATTTTTTATAATTTGGAAGTCTTGTAAATCAGCTATTTGAAAAATATTTTAGAAGAATATGCTAATTTTCGATAAATACGCAATGAAAGTAATTGAGGGAAATAAGTTTAATTCTCAAAATATTAATTAAAAACTGTTAAAATTGGTTCGATTGATTGGAGGATTCCAACCTTCCAAAAGACTTCCTAATAATATCAAAAGCCCTTAACCTTTTTTCATCATCATAAATATAGTTTGTGGTCATAATCTCATCTGCATTTACCCTTTCGATCAACCCTTTCAAATGCTCCGCAATCTCTTCTTCATTTCCAATAATCGTGCTGGAAACCATCGAATTAACCGCATTTTCGATCTCCGGAATTCCTTCGTAGATCAATCGTTCGGTAGGAGGGGACAAGGGTTTGCGGTGATTGGTGACAATTCCTGCAAATAGATTGAACAGACTGCTTGCTAATAACCTAGCTTCTTTATTCGTCTCTCCGGCAATGATATTCACACAGACCATAAAATACGGTTCTTTTAACTGGGCAGAAGGTTTGAAATGTTCTCGATAGATCATGGCTGCCCTTTCCAACATCGCAGGGGCAAAATGCGCAGCAAAAGCATAGGGAAGGCCAAGTTCAGCGGCGAGGTAAGCACTGTCTGTACTGGAGCCCAGTATCCAGATCGGAATATCCAATCCTTCCCCCGGAAAAGCACGCACCTTGGCATGTACATTCTCGGCACTGAAATATTGTTGCAGGGCCATTACATCATCCTTGAAATAAAAGGCGGTGTTCATGTTATTGCGCCTTAAAGCCATGGCGGTCAATTGATCTGTTCCTGGCGCGCGGCCAAGACCCAAATCGATACGTCCTGGATAAATAGATTCCAAGGTTCCAAATTGTTCGGCAATGACCAAGGGTGCATAATTAGGTAGCATGACTCCTCCGGATCCTACTCGTATATTTTTGGTACTACCCGCGATATGGCCAATCAAAACCGAAGTCGCCGAGCTCGCAATGTGCTCCATATTATGGTGCTCCGCCAACCACATGCGTGTATAACCTCTTTCATCTATATATTCAGCCCCTTTCTTTGCTCTTTCAATCGCATCGGAAACAGTTTTGTTCTTACATAAACTCGCTAATTCTAAAACAGAATATTTGATATTTTTCATAGGCATAAAGATAATCATTAGCAAGTCTTAGATTTGTAATCCCAATGTATGGAATTATAGGAATAAAGTCAATTTAAGCCAGTTTTTTGCAGGCAATGATGATCAATTGATTGTTGATATCCGTAGTAAAGAATAGATAGGTATGGCCGCCATCCTTGATCTTGAATTTCTTCTTGATCACCTCCACCTTATCCGGAAAATTTCGAATGGCAATATTGGCTTGTGGCCAAGGGTTTTGCTTCTTCAAGCTGGAATACGGCCGGACATCCAAAATCTCAAAAATCCTTCCCGGAAAATTAACCTGTAGTTGATCAGAGGTGTAGATATGGGCATGCTGATGGATCTTGCCCAAGCCAAAGTATTTACCGATGGATTTGAAAGCGCCAGCTTTACTAATAGAAACATCCGGATCATAAAGGTATTTCTGGGGCAACAGAAAGCGACTGATGATCGCCCGCTCTTCCTCGTAAGTGAATTCAAAGGTCTGTAGTTGATCCTGAAATAAACGAATGGATCGAATGGTACATTCCCCTTCATAGCCACGCTCCTGAATGAACAGTAATTCCTTACAATCATTGTCCAGCGAGATCACATAAACAAATCGAACATGCTTTAAACTTGATAAGGCTGTAGAAATGTCCAGGAGAGGGGATAACTTACTGATCACATACCGGCTTTTGCGAAGAAAAAGCGTTTGGTTGGCAACTATATTTGGTTCACAGTCTTCCAACAGGAAAACCTTCCCCTGATTTACCCTCCGCGAAGGATCTACATAGATATAGTCAAAGGCATCATCTTCCGCATCTTCCAAAAAGGCAATTCCATCGGTCGCTATGCATTTAAGGTTGTTCACCCTCAGGATCCGGGCATTGTAGGCAACTATTTCAGATAGTTTTTCATTGAGTTCACAATGGATAACTTCCTCCGCTTCCTGGGCGAGATAACAACTATCCACACTGAATCCACCTGTCAGATCGATCACTCGAGATCCTTTGGCAATCAAGGTCTGTTTGATTAATGCAGTATGTTCGGAAGAACATTGTTCCAGGTTTATTTTATCCGGATAATAGATGCCATCACTATAAGCCCAAGTAGGCAATTTCTTGACGCTTCGTTGCCAACCGTCAATCTGTGAGGCCAATTCTGCCGAACTAACATTTTGAAAGGGACTTTTTTTCAAAGCAATTTCCGTGGGACTTTTTTCCCGGTTTGCCTTAATGAATTGTTGTACTTCCTTATCTAAAATGTTTCTATTCATCTTTCTTCTTCACCAGTATCTGGCAGGTATAACTATCCTTAAGTTCGCGAATAATTTCCTTATTTACCAATACCCGGTCAATAGTTTCTTGTTTATAATAACGAATGGTGATCAATTCCAGTCCTTGTTCTTTGGAAACCTTATAGCGTTTTTCCAATTGTTGAAGTAGATTCATCACATTTTCACCTGTATCATCCACACTCACCGAAAAACTGATCGCCGAGTTGTGCATCATGTTGATCTTGATCCGGTGTTTATGGAACAGATCGAAGATATGGCTCAGGTTGTCCTCTACAATAAAAGAGAAATCCCGAGGTTGGATATTGATGAACACCTGATTGACCTTGAAAATAAAGGAAGGAACAGGTAAGGTCTGATTCGTTGTTTTTATTTGAGTACCAGGGGCTTCAGGGTTTAAGAATGACCTTACGTTCAAGGTGATCTTCTTATTCTGTAGCGGTTTGATGGTCTTCGGATGGATGACCGTCGCACCGTAATAGGTCAGTTCGATGGCATCGGTATAGGATAATTCAGGGATCAGTTCGGTGCGTTCAAACCATTTTGGATCCGCGTTCAATACACCCGGTACATCTTTCCAGATGGTAATATTTTCTGCATTCAAACTAGCTGCAAAAATTGCCGCAGAATAATCCGAACCTTCACGACCTAAAGTCGTCGTGAAATTTTCAGAAGTTGATCCTATAAACCCTTGTGTAACAATGACCTGCTCATCTAATATAAACGGAAGATCCCGACGGATTTTTTCCTCCGTCTTTTCCCAATCCACTTTGCCTTCCTGATAGGTATTGTCTGTTAGGATATAATCGCGGGCATCGATCCATTGGATCGGCACACCTACATGTTTTCCATAGGCAGCTACTATTTTGGTAGATAGTAATTCGCCAATGGAAACGATCTGGTCAAACAGATAGTCGAATTCATCTTGAGGCTCTTCCTCCAAAATCCATTCAACCTCTACAAAGGTATTGGCGATGTCATCATAGACCGGATGGGTTCTGGATTCAAACAGTTCATCCAATATCTGGAAGTGTTCCTGCTTCAGTTGTTCCAATAAACCAAAATAGTCCCCTTCCTGCTTAACGTAATTCGTCGTGATTTTTGCCAGCTTATCTGTCGTTTTCCCAATAGCGGATACCACTACCAATAATTCGGAATTTCTATATTTCTCAACGATTGAAACGACATTTTTGATGTTCTCTGCACTCTTTACTGATGCACCACCAAATTTAAATACCTGCATTTATGCTATTAAATTGAATGAAAATATGCTTTTAAATTATCAATGTACAATTTCCCTTTCTGCGTGAGCAGATCCTCGACTTGTGCATAAGGGATGACTATACTGGTTGTACCTTCGGCATAAGGTTTTATCTCATATGGATTGTAATGGAATAGAAAACCATCTTTTGTGATCCCATAGTTGGCAGCCAACGAAAAATTGCCATTTTCGAAGAAATAGCCATTCGCTAAACTGCTCGTATCGGAGAGCCCTTCTTTAGTCCGAAAAATATTTTCTGCAATTTTAGTAAATTCTTTCATCTTATTATCAGAAATGAATGCATTTAGCTCCAATTTTCTGTTGTTTTCGATATCAAAAACAGATAAATTCTCAAAAAAGTTGCCATGTGCACCTCCTGAGTATTCATATGTTCCGTTTTTTATGCAAATAAGCCTTGGTGTATTGAGGATCAGTCCAACCTTTGTGCTCTTGGTCCAGGCAATCGGATAATTCAGGTTGTTCTCCTCTACAAAATTTCCATAACCTTCGATAAAATTATTGACATAGGTTTTGATATCCGGTTCTCCTTCGAGTAAAATGGTCTGATCGACCAATTGGTTCAGACTGCTATCCTCGAATTTTGGATAGATGACCTCGGCATAGCTCGTGTCCATCTGGTCCTCATGGGAGGCAATATAGGGACTGAGGATCCGTAAGCTATCCATGCTATATGAAAGGGTATCCTTTGCCACAGCCGTATTTCCATAGGAAGTCAATGGATTTTCCTTCTGGTTGTTCTGACAGGCAAATACGCCCACTATTCCTAAAACCAAAAATCCTGATTGATATACCCGTTTAAAAATTGATACTAACATTGACCCACCCCTCATCAAAATTGCTGTTATATTTTTTATAAAAGTTTATTGCCGGCTCATTCCAATCCAAAACCTGCCACATCATGCCGCTAAATCCAGCTTCTTTGGCGTATTTGATCGTATGGTCCATCAATAATTTTCCTACTCCTTTCCCACGCATCTCTTCCGTAACAATAATGTCCTCCAGATACAATCGCCTGCCTTTCCAAGTCGAATAGCGGATATAATAGAGTGAAATCCCTACAATTATTCCTTCGTGCTCCGCTACAAAAGCCCACCATACTGGGTGCTCGCCAAAACCGGCCTCTTCAAACTCCGCCATACTAACCGTTACCTCCTCCGGAGCCTTCTCGTATAAGGCCAATTCCCTAACCAGTTCCATCAATCGCGGACAATCCGCTTTGACAGCTCTTCGAATATTGAACTCCATTAGTTGGCTTTATAATGTTTGATAACTCGTTTTCCGAAAATCGTGCTGCCCAATCTCACCATATTAGCGCCCTGTTCAATCGCAATCTTATAGTCGGAGGACATGCCCATCGATAAAATATCGAAACTTACTTCCTTTCGGAAATAAGTGGTCTTGATACCATCAAAGAACATTTTCAATTCGTAGAACTCTTCTTTGATGATCTTTTCATTTTCCGTATTTGTTGCAATCCCCATCAATCCGCGAATACGGATATTCTTGAACTCCTGAAACTCCTCGCTGCGTAACAGTTCGATCAATTCAGCATGGTCCAATCCGAACTTCGTATCCTCATCTGCAATGAAAACCTGCAATAAGCAATCAATAACCCGATTGTTTTTTAAGGCTTGCTTATTTATTTCAGAAAGTACTTTCAGGGAATCCACGGAGTGGATCAAAGAGACAAAAGGGGCAATGTATTTGACCTTATTGGTCTGTAGATGCCCAACCAGATGCCATTCAATATCCTTTGGCAGTTCTTCATACTTAGCGAGCATTTCCTGTACCTGGTTTTCACCAAATAATCGTTGCCCGGCTTCATAGGCCTCTAAGATGTCCTCATTTGGCTTGGTCTTGGAAATAGCCACCAATTGAACGCCAATAGGTTGTAGTTCTTGTTGTAATTCCGAAATATTGCTTGCTATGCTCATAAGTAAATTCGATCCTTCCTAACTAATTTAGAATGCTATTTCGTAGCTTTTCTGTATTTTTGTTCAAATTTACAAAATGCAGCGATTAATACTGGTTTTATCCCTTTTGTTTTTTCTAGGAACTTCCTGTAAGAAGTCCAGGCCATCAGGTGTGTTGAAGGAGGAAGATTTTGTTAATCTGATGACTGAGGTGCATATTTTGGATGGTTATATTGTGTCTTTGCCTGTAGATAGTGCTCGAAAAGTGATCGATCCGCTCTATTTGGAAATATTAGCAAAGTATGACCTGGATACCGCTACCTTCAGTAAGAACCTGGATTACTACATGGCAGATTCTAAGCTGACAGGTAAGGCTTATGAAGGGATTGTGAACAAATTGCAGGCAGAAGAGATGGATTTTGCGCGTCAGGATTCCTTAAAAAATGTTAAATATCAGGACTCTTTGGCCAGTGCATTCCGGAACCAGCGTAGGGTAGAACTGTTGAACAATATGATCATGAATGCGAAAGCAGATTCCATGGAAATGTCGCCAGCAGAATATACCCGCAGGATGTATGAACTTTCGGGTATCCAATATATGTGGAACAGGAATCTATATACTGGTTTTAACGAAAAGCCTATAAGTCCTGGGCCAGCACCATTACCGATGCCAGGGGGCGCTGTACCTACAGAAGTAATTGTTGAAGATACCGTGAAAAAGGAACCTCAGGTGGATACGCCAGTACGACCAAGGGATCCAAGATTTAAACCGGTGACCCGGCCTAAGAAAAGCATGGTTACCCCATTGAAATTAGAATAAGCATGATTTATCCGAAGAACGCGGGAGAAAAGTTAGGATTTACGGAGATTAAAGAGCTTATTAAAGCGAAATGTATCAGTGATGCCGGAAAAGAGTTGGTGGATAAGATCCAACCTCAGGCAAAACTGGATCTGATCGATAGGTTCTTAAGGCAGACCAGCGAATTCAAGGATTTGCTGCAGCATGATGCGCCATTGCCTGTAGATCATTTTTACCCCATAAAAAACCTGGCCGAGAAGGCCAAAGTAGAAGGAGCTTTCCTCTTTGAAGATGAGTTCCACCGTATATTGCTGTCTTTAAGGACAGTATACGCCATTATTCGTTATTTCAACGAAAGGGCACAACAATACCCTAATCTGGAACTCTTGTTCGAGCATCTCCCGATCGAGAAATCCATCATTAAAAGTATCGAAATGGTGATCGATGAACGGGGCAAGATTAAGGACAATGCTTCCCGACTGCTGTTGGATATCAGTCAACAGATTACAAAGTCGGAACAGGAAGCTAGGAAACGTATCGATAGTGTTTTTAAACAGGCACAGGCCAATGGATGGACTGCAGATGGAAATCTGACCATTCGGGATGGCCGTCTCTGTATTCCAATACTTGCTGAAAACAAACGCAAAATCAAGGGCTTGATCCATGATGAGTCGGCAACTGGTCAAACAGCTTATATTGAGCCGGAAGAAGTCTTCCATTTGAACAATAAGGTAAGGGATCTGGAGTTTGAGCGAAGACGGGAGATTATCCGAATCTTGACTTCCTTAACCAGCGAATTGAGACCACACATACCTTTGCTGTTTGCTTACCATGGCTTGTTGACCAAGCTGGATTTCGTGCGAGCCAAAGCATTATTTGCCATGGATATCGAAGCGAATATGCCCGAGCTATCTAAGGTGGCCGAGGTCTCCTTGGTCAATGCGAAACATCCGTTGTTACTGATGGCTTCAAGACAAGAAGGGCATCCTTCGGTTGTTCCATTGAACCTGAAGATTGACGAAACAGACCGTGTACTTTTGGTTTCTGGACCCAACGCAGGTGGAAAATCCGTCTGTATGAAAACCGTAGGTCTCCTACAGTTGATGTTTCAGTCAGGATTGTTAATACCCTGTGATCCAATATCTAAGTTGGGAGTTTTTAAACAGGTCTTTGCGGATATCGGTGATGATCAATCCATTGATTCGGATTTGAGTACCTATAGTGCCCACCTATCCAAGATGAAGCATTTTGCGCAGTTTTCAGATGCAAGGACCATGGTCCTGATCGATGAGTTTGGAACCGGTACGGACCCTCAATTCGGTGGACCGATTGCTGAGGCAGTCCTGGAGGTATTGAACAAGAAAAAGATCAGAGGTGTAATTACCACGCACTATAGTAACCTGAAACTCTTTGCCAGCCATACCGAAGGGATCGAAAATGCATCGATGCTTTTTGATAATGAGGCGATGAAACCTATGTACATCCTACAAACAGGAAAACCCGGAAGTTCTTATGCTTTTGAAATTGCACAGAATATTGGTCTTCCAAAGGAAATCCTGCATTTGGCAAAACAAAAGATCGGTGTGCAACAAAAGAAGGTAGATACCTTATTGGTGGATCTGGAAAGGGAGAAAAAAGAGATTTTTGATACGAAAAGGGCGATCAGTCTGAGAGAGAAGGAGATATTATCGGAACAGACTGAGTTGAATTCCTTGAAATCCTATTTGGAGGAGAATAAGCGTCAATTGTTGAAAGACGCAAAAGAAGAAGCAAGGCAGATCATCAAGGATGCAAACAAACTGGTAGAGAATACTATTTCCAATATTAAGAGTGCGCAGGCGGATAAGGAAAAGACAAAGGAATTGCGTTCCGGTCTTCAAAAAGCAGCAGATTCGCTGAAGGAAAAAACTGTTAAGGAAGTGAAAAAACCAGGCCTTACCGCTGTGCCAGATGCAGATCTAGAAGTAGGGGATTGGGTTAGGATCTTGGATTCTGGAAACGAGGGGCAGGTTATTGAAATCGCCAAGAACAATTTAATCCTTGCTTTAGGTGAGCTTCGTACCGTGGTTAAAAAGAACAAGGTAGAAAAGCTTCGTGGAAAAGAAAAGGCGAAAGTCGCCAAGCGTTTTAAATCGGTTGCGAGTGAGTCTGTGGCAGATTTCAGCCCGGAGATTGATGTTCGTGGTATGCGGACGGAGGATGCTTTAGGGAAGATCGAATTGGTTTTGGATAGGGCGGTGATGATCGGTTATCCATCCTTGAAAATCATCCATGGAAAAGGAGATGGGATATTACGTAAGTTTATTAGAGATTACCTTAGAAAATACAATCAAGTGAGCAGGTTTGAGGATGAACATGCTGATAGAGGCGGAGATGGGATTACTTATGCTTATTTGGATTGATAAATAGATACCCTTCTTTAAAGTAGTATACCGCGTAATTGCGAGGAATATTCCGCGTCATTGCGAGGAGGTACGACGAAGCAATCTTTGTACTATGTCATCCTGAGCAGCGTCGAAGGATCTGTAGGGGTACCACATTTAGATGCTTCGACTTCGCTCAGCATGACATGGGTAAAGATTGCTTCGTTCCTCGCAATGACGTGGTTTCGCAATGACACGGTTTCACGATGAACCGGCTATACCATGACGCGGTTTCTTTCAAATAATTATCACAAAATTATTATCACAAAACTAATCTCCCAATAGTGTTCTTAATCCAACCATTGTGTCCAATCCTAAAAAAGCTATACACAAAAACAAAGTGTATGGAAACAATAGAAAGAGAGTTTGAGTTCGCGGAGCGGACCAGTAAGAAGCAGCCATTCGACAAGCGTCTG
>NZ_JAYLLN010000054.1:0-16997 GCF_037126265.1 Sphingobacterium tenebrionis | reverse complement strand
CAATGACGATTAAAAATCTTACTCCCTCTCTCGCTGTATCCTAAATGAAATACAAAATTATATTCTGTTTCTTTAATTCCTATAACTTCCCTACAAACTTACGATGACGCAGGTTTCTTAAGAAACCGTTATCAAATAATAATTCTTCTTACCGCGTTGCGCGATCAAATACTTTCCATTGATCAACTGATCATTCCCAACCACCAATTCCACATCAGTTAGTTTCTCTCTGTTCAACGAAACACCACCACCTTGCAACATTTTTCTAGCTTCACCTTTAGAAGGAAACACCTGTGTTTCCACTGCTAAAAGATCAAGAATATTTATCCCTGCCGCTAATTTATCTTTTGCAAGATCAAATTGAGGTACACCATCGAACACTTCCAAAACCGCATCATGCTCCAAATTGGACAAGAAACTCAAATCGCCATTTCCAAAAAGAAATTCCGAAGTCTTAACAGCTGTTTCATAATCCTGTTCCGAATGCGTACGGATCGTAATATCTTTTGCCAATGCTTTTTGAACGATACGTAAATGTGGGGCAGCATCATGCTCTGCAATGATCGCATCAATCTCTTCCTTCGGTTTTAAGGTAAAGATCTTGATCCACGATTTACTGTCATCATCCGTAGCGTTCAACCAGAATTGATAATATTTATAAGGCGAAGTTTTCTTCGGATCCAACCATACAGCTCCCGATTCGGTTTTACCGAACTTTTGGCCATCCGATTTCTTGATCAATTGCGTAGTCACCGCAAAGGCCGATCCCTGATCGATACGACGAATCAGTTCACTACCGGTAACAATATTTCCCCATTGATCCGATCCACCCATCTGCACCTTACAATTGTGGTTTTTCCATAGATAATAGAAATCATAACCTTGAATTAGTTGATAGGAGAATTCAGTGAAGGAAAGTCCACTTTCGCCTTCCAAGCGTTTCTTTACAGAATCTTTGGCCATCATATAATTCACGGTAATCAGCTTCCCGATATCACGGATGAAGTCTAGAAACTTGAAATCCTTGAACCAATCGTAATTGTTCACCATCTTGGCATCGGTCTCCCCGTCGCCAAAACTCAAGAATTTTGCAAGTTGATTTTTCAACGCATTCACATTGCGTTGTAAGGTTTCTTCATCTAAGAGATTTCTCTCCGCTGATTTGAATGAAGGGTCGCCGATCATTCCTGTTGCACCACCCACCAAAGCTACCGGTTTGTGACCAGCGTGTTGGAAGTGGATCAGGGTCATGATCTGCGTTAAATGACCAACATGTAGCGAATCGCCTGTAGGGTCGAAGCCGATATAGCCTGCCACCTTTTCTTTGTTTAGCAATTCTTCTGTTCCTGGCATGATGTCTTGAAGCATGCCTCTCCAGCGTAGTTCTTCTACAAAGTTCATAGTTTACCCTTAAGATTTTTTATTAAAGAATTGCAAAGATAACAGATTAAAATGTATCTTACAGATAAATTGTTCGGTTATTGGGTTGATATGAATTTTCTTTCTCATTTCTATTTTGAACGGTATGCGACACAGCCGGAGCGTGTTTTGGGCTCCCTGCTACCCGACCTTTTAAAAAATGTAGATAAGAGCTATATCTTTCATCCCCAAAAACAAGAAGAACAATTTTTCCTCCATCCACAGACCCAGGCCATTTCCGAAGGTTGGTACCGGCATGTGGAAGTCGACAAGCTTTTCCATAGCAGTGAATTCTTTCTCGAGCATAACCATGTATTGCGCAAGCAATTGGAACCCGTATTGGAAGGCTTGCCCATTCGCGCCTCCTTTATGGCGCATATTGCCATCGAACTGCTGCTTGACCATCTACTGATCCAGCACGAATTGGTCAACGTAAGCCGATTGTATGAACATTTGGAACATGTAAACCTATCCACCTTGCGTTCTTACCTGAAAACACTGGGGGTAGAGGATGTGGAAGGCTTTATGGATTTTTATGATAAGTTCCTCTCTTGGCGCTATATCTTTGAGTATAAGGAGGTGGAAAAGATTTCAAACCCCTTATTCAACATATCAAAACGTATTTGGACTTTCGAAACGCAGCCCAGCCAACACGAGGCACTGACCGAGGTCCTGATCAATTATAGGGATAATCAATTAACAAATTTCAAGGAGATCTACATGTATATTCAGGATAATATCACGTATTTATCATAATTTTTTTCACATTTGTAGCCTTGACCCAATAAATTAACTAAATATGGCAAATAGACTTTTCCGTAAGAAAAGCGTTGATCAAATCTTGTCCGATGCCGAGCACGGCGGTTCTGGACTAGCAAAAATATTAGGTGTAAGGGATTTGGTTTCCCTGGGTATTGCGGCCATTGTAGGTGCCGGTATCTTCAGTACCATCGGCTTGGCGAGTTATAACGGGGGGCCGGCGGTCTCCATGTTGTTCGTTTTTGTCGCATTTGCCTGTGTGTTCACTGCCTTATCTTATGCACAGTTCGCCAGTACGGTCCCTGTTTCCGGAAGTGCCTATACCTATGCCTATGTGACTTTCGGGGAACTGTTCGCCTGGATCATTGGATGGGCGCTTGTGCTCGAATATGCCGTTTCCAATATGGTGGTGGCCATTTCCTGGTCGCAGTATTTTGTTTCCATGCTCGAAGGCTTTGGCATCAACATCCCCCGATGGATGACGATGGCACCGGGCTATGCCCTGGATGCGCATCAGAAGTTCCTGGAGGTTGGTCTGGATAAGATGGAGAACATCGATAAGATCGCTTTACAAGCTTATGAAACCGCTCCGCGGATTGCTGGGATGCCGATCATCCTGGATATCCCTGCGGGGATTATCACAGTTTTGGTGACCTGGTTGGTGTATATCGGTATCAAGGAGTCCAGGAAGGCGAGTAACATCATGGTGATCATCAAGGTGGGGATCATCCTGGCAGTGATCCTGGGTGGTATTTTCTTTGTAAAACCGGAGAACTGGATGCCATTTGCACCAAATGGTTTGGGAGGGGTGATGAGCGGTGTAGCTGCGGTTTTCTTTGCCTTTATTGGCTTTGATTCAATTTCTACAACTGCGGAGGAGTGTAAGAACCCTCAACGGGATCTGCCTAGAGCGATGATCTATTGTTTGTTGATCTGTGCGGTTCTGTATGTGGCGATCACCTTGGTGCTTACCGGTATGGTGAATTATAAGGAATTGAATGTGAAAGATCCATTGGCCTATGTGTTTTCCTATGTGGGATTTGATCATATGGCGGGGATTATTTCGGTGACTTCGGTTATTGCGATTACTTCTGCTTTGTTGGTGTTTCAATTGGCACAACCAAGAATCTGGATGACCATGAGCCGTGATGGTTTGTTGGGAAAGAGCTTTTCGAAGATCCATCCAAAATATAAGACTCCTTCCTTTGCAACGATTGTGACAGGCTTTGTCGTGGCTATTCCAGCATTGTTCTTTAAGATGGATTTCTTTGTGGATCTGACTTCTGTGGGAACTTTCTTTGCCTTTATTTTGGTTTGTTGTGGGGTGTTGTATATGGACCATTCGGGGATTTCAAAGAAATCTAAGTTTAGGGTGCCTTATGTGAATGGGAAGTATATTGTGGGGATTGGATTTTTGGTGGGATTGTTTTTGGTGTATAGATACGGAGGAGAGACTCTTGATCATTGGTTGACCATGGGTTCTACGGAGATATTGTTGCATAAATCACTGGTGATTGTATTTTGGTTGGTGTGGGCAGTGATGAGTGTGTTGAGTTATAAGTATAATTTTTCTTTGTTGCCGGTGATTGGGGTGTTGATTAATCTATACTTGATGTCGGAATTGGGGGCAAGTAACTGGATAATTTTTATTATTTGGTTGTTGATAGGATTGGTGATTTATTTCGCGTATGGGTATAAGCACTCGAAATTAGGGAAGGAAGAGAAGTAAATATATCGTCATTGCGAGGAACGAAGCAATCTTTACCCATGTCATGGTGAGCGTAGTCGAACCATCTGTTCGTTTGTAACAGCGTATAGATCCTTCGACTACGCTCAGGATGACATGGGGCGCCGCATATCGGAAGATTTCTTCGTCGCACCTCCTCGCAATGACGTGAAAGTTCTTCGCAATGACGTATAGTTTCGCAATGACGTAGAGTTTCGCAATGACGCGAAGCCTCGCAATGCCTAAAACCCTACAACCTCTTCAGCTTCACTTCTTCCGTATTCGGAATAGTCAATGGAACCCTTTCAAGCGTCACAAAACTACTATCCAACCCAAAACCCTTTTCTTCCGATAAACTGAACTTTTTCAAAACCTTATAGATCTCCAGAATAATTTTCTCATTCCATTTCAAGAAATGCGTTTTCGAAATCACTTTCTCCAGCACAACAAAATTAAAATCTCCAGGGATATGATGCTTCTTCAAGGTCGCATAATTACTGGTTATATCAATCTCCCCATTCTTCACCATATCTTCCACCACTTTCCGGAACAATAAACTGATCTTTTGCTCTTCCCTAAATCCCAAGTGAAAATCTATCCGGATAACTTTTCCAGGAACCAATTGCGTCACCTTATATTCTCTCGTATGCGGATTATCCATCACATCCACATGCGCCAGCCAATACACATCGGCCCGTTTCGGCTTCTTATTGATGATCGAATAGGTAATCTTCGATTCCACCTCATGGATATTATTCGCACTGGTCAGATACACCAAATGGGAAGCAAAATAAGGCACCGTTTCATCCTCGCTCAATTCCGATAGGATAGGATAATACTCCCTAACATCCACAAACTTCACAAACCTGTTCTTGATCTTCCTTGCGCCGAACCAAGCATACATCACTACGAACAATACAATGGCCAATAGCAAAGTCAACCAGCCACCATGCGTGATCTTACTGATATTACCCATCAAGAAAGCCAGTTCGATGGTAGTATACACCAGGGCAAACAGCCCTACCAAAATAGGGTTGATGCGTTTTCTGAGCATAAATACCGTCATCAGGATGGTTGTGGTGATGAAAGTCAGGTTAATGGCCAATCCATAGGCTGCCTCCATGTTACTGGATTCCCGGAATACCAAGATGATTAACATACAGCCTAAATAGAGGATGAGGTTAACCGATGGGACATAGATCTGTCCTTTATGGTCACTAGGATATCGAATAGCCACTTTCGGCCAAATATTCAGACGTACAGCTTCGGCAATCAGCGTAAATGATCCGGAAATCATCGCCTGACTGGCGATGATAGCCGCAATGGTCGCAATGGTCACTCCCCAGATCACAAACCAATCCGGCATAATGGCATAGAACGGGTTGATTTCACCCAACATGGAACCTTGATGTTCCAATAACCAGGCACCCTGTCCGAAGTAGTTCAGGATCAACATCAGTTTCACAAAGATCCAGGAGATACGGATATTCGACTTACCACAGTGCCCCATATCGGAATAAAGCGCCTCAGCACCCGTTGTACACAGGAAGATGGCCCCTAAGATAAACCAGGCATTGGGGTAATTGCTCAATAATTGGTAAGCATAATATGGATTTAAAGCCTTCCAGATTTCCGGCGAATGTCCAAGGTAGGAGATCCCTAAGATCCCGATAGTGGAGAACCAGATGAACATCAACGGGCCGAAAACACGGCCGACGATATTCGTTCCGAATCGTTGAATGATAAATAGTAGGGAAATGATGAGTACCACGACCGGAATGGTAGGGAAATTTGGCGTTTTAATGGCCAAACCTTCCACCGCAGAGGAAATGGTGATCGCAGGCGTGATCATACCATCGGCCAGCAGTGTACTCGCACCGATGATGGCCGGGATGATCAACCATTTTGCTCTTCTTCTCACCAGGGAGAACAGGGATAGGATACCACCTTCCCCTTTGTTATCGGCATTGAGGGTAATCAATACGTATTTGACAGTCGTTTGTAGGGTTAGCGTCCAAAAGATACAGGAAAGGCCTCCGAAGATGACCATTTCCGTGATTTCACCTTTATTAAAGATCGCTTTGAATACATAGAGGGGAGATGTTCCGATGTCGCCAAAAATGATTCCTAAACTAATTAATAATCCCGCAAAACTTATTTTGTTGAGATTTTGTTTATGGTCTGTGGACATACTTAATTGTTAATGTTTTAGAATATAAAAACGGCACGAAATTACAACTTTTTATGGCACAACGTAATTTCCTGTTAAAAATTGTTAAAGGATTTATTTTTTCCCGTCAAAAAATCGAAAAATCTCTACTTTTGTATTAGGTTTTAAGGATTAAATGATTACTTTTGGTTAAACCAAGTCACAGAAAAGAAATCTAAGTACCAACGATGAAATTAGAATTGAGGAAAATATCACGCTATGCACTATTAAACATAGTCCTTTTAGGGGCTGTGTTCAGCTATGCGCAAGCCTCTCATTCATCCGTTGATACGGCTGGAACAAGGTCAAATAAGGTCGCTATGGTGGCATCTAAAAGTAGAAACGTCGCAAAAGTGAATTTATTGGCTGAGCAGTCAGATAAATTAATCAATGATGTAAAAGTATTGTACAATCCTATTGCTGGAGAGGTTACAGTGAACTTCAAATTGAACAAGAGCAATACGGTAGTGATTAAGATTATGGATGCCTTGGGAAATGAAGTGTTGAACCTGCATAATTCAAGCTTAGAAGCTGGACAGCAGAGTTTGAGTTTTGATGTGAACCAGAAATTATTCGAAGGGTTTTATTTTGTAAGGGTTAGTTCCGGAACGGAATCGGTAGTGAAACGGTTTACGGTTAGATAAGATTCGTATTCGATAAGATATTTTTTTTATTTTTTTTAGCCTTCCAAGAATTGGGAGGCTTTTTTTTTGTGGGATAGGGTAAGTGGGTTGGCGAGATGTGGGATAGGGAGAAGTGGGTTAGGGAGGAGCAAAAAAAGCGTCATTGCGAGGAACGAAGCAATCTTTCGATTAGTTTGAAGATTGCTTCGTTCCTCGCAATGACGTGTAGTGCCTCGAAATGACGTGTTACCTACCTCTCAGAGATTGGCACATAAGGACGTAAAGTCTCACCGATATAAACCTGTCTTGGTCTTCCGATCGGTTCTTTATTATCCCTCATTTCTTTCCATTGTGCGATCCATCCTGGTAAACGACCAAGAGCGAACAATACCGTAAACATATCCGAGTTAAATCCTAATGCACGGTAAATAATTCCCGAATAGAAATCCACATTCGGATACAACTTACGATCGATGAAATACTGATCGTTCAATGCTGCTTCTTCCAAACGTTTCGCAATATCCAATACCGGATCATTAACCCCTAATTTCTCCAACACATCGTCACAAGCTTTCTTAATGATCTTCGCACGAGGGTCAAAGTTCTTATATACACGGTGTCCGAATCCCATCAAACGGAAAGGATCGTTCTTATCTTTTGCTTTTGCCAAATATTTGTCTGCATCGCCACCATCAGCTTTGATCGCTTCCAACATTTCAATTACCGCTTGGTTCGCTCCACCATGAAGTGGTCCCCAAAGCGCATTGATTCCTGCTGAGATCGAAGCGTACATATTCGCATTGGATGATCCTACCATTCTTACCGTAGAGGTCGAACAGTTCTGCTCATGATCTGCATGAAGGATCAATAATTTATGCATTGCATCAATGATCAATGGATCGAAAGTTTTCTCTTGATTCACCTCTCCAAAGATCATGTTCAGGAAGTTCTCGATATAACCGAAATTGTTCTTCGGATAAACTACCGGATGTCCCAATGATTTCTTCTGGATCCAAGAAACAATCGTAGGCATTTTCGCCAATAGATTGATGATGGTTTTGTTTTCTTCTTCTTCTGTTTGGTTCGGGTTCAAAGACTCTGGATAGAAAGAAGATAATACACCTACTAAACAGGACAATTGACCCATCGGGTGTGATTTGGAAGGAAATCCTGTAAAGAAGTTCTTCATATCCTCATGGATCATCATCTGAGCACGAATATCCGCACGGAATTTCTCCAGTACGTCCTTCGAAGGAAGATCTCCGTAGATCAATAAATAAGCAACTTCAAGGAAAGTGGATTTTTCAGCTAAATCTTCAATAGCATATCCTCTGTATTGTAGGATACCCTTTTCACCGTCTAGGAATGTAATAGCACTTTTTGTAGAACCCGTGTTCTTGAATCCGGGATCCAAAGTAATATATCCTGATTGGTCTCTAAGTTTCGAAATATCTAGGGCTTTCTCATTCTCTGTCCCTGTGATGACAGGCATCTCGAAGGTAGATCCATTCAAGTTAATAGATGCAGTTTCAGACATAATAAAATTTCTAGTATTAATGGTATTATAACATATAACGTTTACTTACAAATGTATAAAATTGATTTCTATTTTCTGAGGTTAAAATTGAATAATAATAACATATAATCGTCATTTTAAGACAAATTTCCAGAAAGTTCGGAAAACCTTATTTTAGCCTTTTTTGCTGTATTTAAGGCTGTTTTTAATAGCGCTTTTGATGGTTGTCTCGCTAACCCTCAGCCACTTAGCTGTTGAACCAAATATTAAAAAAATGTTAAATATCTTGGAGAACTACGAATTATTCGTAAATTAGAGGAAATAATAAGGAAAATGGAAAAATTAACGATACAAGAAGAAGAGGCGATGCTGTCCATCTGGCAATTGAATGGCGGCTTTATTCGAGAGATTCTGGAGAACATGAAGGGTTCGGAAATGCCCTATACCACTTTGGCGTCCACCATCCGGAACCTGGAGCGGAAAGGTTATGTAAAACCTGTAAAATATGCCAATGCCAAACGTTACGAGCCACTCATCAGCTCAGAAGAGTATAAAGGAAAATTCATGAACTCCTTCGTGGGCGATTATTTTAAGAACTCCTATAAGGAGATGGTTTCCTTTTTCGTGAAAGAAGAGAAACTGAGCCCGAATGAACTGAAGGAAATCATGGATATGATCCAGAACAATAAAAGCAAGTAATCCTTCCGAAGAAGAATAGCAAAACATCCTGTACCATAAAAGCGACTAACCATGGAAAGTCTACTAACCTATATCCTTCAAGTAAACCTATTGCTGAGTCTGTTATTCCTGGGCTATCATTTTCTGTTGAAGGGATTGACATTCTATTCCCTCAACAGGGTTTATTTTGTTTTGGGCGCAGTATATGCCTTTGTATATCCCTTTCTGAACATCAGGGCATGGTTTGCAGAAAAGATCGATCTTCCAAAAGGGGAGGTGCTGGCTTATCTGCCTTTTGACCTGGAGGAAACCCAGAGCAGTTTGGCGCTCTCGGACCTGCTGGCTGGACTTTTGCTATTAGGAGCCGCTGTTTTTGCCCTGAAGCTGATCTTCCAATTGTTGAGCCTATTTCGGATACATTGGCATTCGAAGCCTGCCCAGTGGCGCGATTACCTGTTCAGGAATGTGGTATTTCCTATTACACCATTTTCATTTTTCAACAAGATCTATTTACATCAGCAACAGCATGAAGAGCTGGAACTGAACGATATATTTAAACACGAATACATCCACGTGAAAGGCCAACACAGTGTAGATGTATTATTGTTTGAGTTTGTATTGATAAGCTGTTGGTACAATCCTTTCGTATGGCTCATGCGCAGAGCCGTGCGTCAGAATCTAGAATTCCTGACCGATCAACAGGTGCTGGATAAAGGGGTGGATCGACAGACTTATCAGTATTCATTGCTGAATGTCACCAAGCAGGGTGCTCGGGTCGGCATCAGTAATCAGTTTAATTTTAACACACTAAAAAAGCGCATTATGATGATGAACAAAAAAAGGTCATCTAAATTGGAGCTGAGCAAATATGCTTTTATGCTCCCGATGTTGATCGTGGCCGGGATTACCTTTTCGGTAAGCCAGGCAGAAGGTAAAATCGAGGTTGTTGTGGACAACCTGAAACAGGCAGATGTGGGGAAGATGCTGGATGAGGTAGTGGTGAATTTGCCGAAGATTGGGGCGAAGGATACGGTGAAGGAAGTGAAAAGGGATACTGTTCAGCTTAAGAAAATTGCATACGATCCTTCTGTTAACATGGTTGTTTCTGGAAAAGCCTCTTATGTGAGTGATGTGGATGGTTCCAATAAGCGGATGGTGATTGTAAAACCCGACAATTTTAAATTGAATTATAAGAATAAAGAGGATCGTCCGCAGTTCTTTGTCAATGGAAAAGAGGTTAAAGAGGAGGCGGAGTTTGAAAAAATTGATCCAAAGAATATTTTAGCTGTGGAGATCTATAATCCAACGGATGGAACTACTAAGACCGATAAGGGGAAAGTTTATATTACCCTTAAGGGAGGAGAGGTAGAAAACAGTAATTTTGATGCATTGAAGGGCCGACATACAAAGACCTTTTCTGTTTCCATAGGAAGTAATTCAGGAGAAAATAAACAAGGGGATCCAGAGGTGAAAAAATTGAATATTAATGGGGTTGGTACCACTGGTGAAGTTTCAAAGTTGTTTTTCAGAAATAAGGATGGACTGACAAAGTTCGGGATCGATGGAAGTAAAGTAGGGTCCGTGGGAGAGCCTTTAATCGTAGTCGATGGTAGCCCGGCAAGTAGTTGGGAGGGGATTGAAACACATAATATCGAGTCTATTACCGTGCTTAAGGATAAATCCGCTACCGCTTTATATGGTGATAGAGGGAAAGATGGTGTAATTTTGATTACAACAAAGTTAGGATTTAATGGCCTTGGAAAAGTGACTAAGGATTCTATTCCTTCGCTACATGGAAGGGTAAAGGAGGTAGTCGTTACAGGTTTTAAAAAGTTTCCTGGTGATGCGAATCCTATTCGAATCAATAGGCGATTGATAAAGGAGGGGGATTATACTGAGTTCCTGAATAATCTTCCTGAAAAAGCGGTGTATTATTTAGATGGTAAGGAAGTGAAAGCAGGGAAGTTGTCAAGGTTGGATGTAAAGGATATTAAGGAGGTTGCTTATATTCCGGATGAGACAGCGAAACATATGTTTGGAGACAAGGCTTCAGAAGGCGCTGTTTCGGTAATGACAAAGTAGGTTTTTTATCGTCATGGGGAGGAGGAACGTCATTGCGACCTCGCTGTCATTGCGAGGAACTCCGTCATTGCGACCTCCGCGACATTAAGTGGCCCTACGTCATTGCGAGGAGGTACGACGAAGCAATCTTTGGACTTTGTCATCCTGAGCGCAGTCGAAGGATCTGTACGGTTATTACCTACGAACAGATGCTTCGGCTCCGCTCAGCATGACATGAGGGAAGATTGCTTCGTTCCTCGCAATGACGTATAGTTCCTCGCAATGACGTATCTCTCGCAATGACGGGAAGTTCGCCATGCCAATACCTCTACCTCTACTTCAACTCCTTAAAAATCACCGGGCTATTTCCATACAATGGCGTAGAGCCGTCCCATTTCTCAATAAATTGCTGCTGAATAATCAAAGGCGATAGGGTCGTTTGTCTCAGTTCATTGGCCTTTGCTTCCGCCTCTGCCTGCACGATCATCTTCTTCGCGTCTGCTTCCACCACCTTCAGCTCATTCTCCGCTTGCTGAGCCTTCTGGATTGCTGCATTCTTCGCATTGATTGCCTGCGTAATTGCCTCCGGATACTGAATACCGCTGGTCAACTGCTCCAAAATAAATCCTTCCTGCTCCAGGAAAGCAATCATCTTCGCCTGAACACCCGCTTCAAATTTCTCCCTGTTGCTAATAATAGAATCCGTAGAATACTTATTGAATTCAATGCGGTAAACATCCTTGATATGGTTCACCAACGTATTCCCCAAGATCTCATCGATCTGTTTCCTATATTTGATAAAGATCTTCGGTGTACTGCCATTCGACACGCGTAGAGATAGGGTAGGATCAACCGTAAAAACAGATCCATCTTTCGCATTCACCGTAAAATTCTCATAATTCACAGTCTGAACATAGGTCGGAAATTCATAAATGGATTCCGTGATCGGATTATACCATACCCGACCCGTTACCAGGCTCACATCCTGAACCCCTTTATCCGAGCCGTAAAGTTTCACCTTAATGCCTTCATAACCGGCATCAATACGTTCCGTACAACTAATCCATACGATCAGGGCAACGAACAGCGTCGCGCCCAAAGCAATCATGTTTCTTTTCATTCAATTGGTTTGTTAAAGATATATTTGAAAAAATTATAAACGACCGCAATCAGAAGGATCACCAGCAAGACCCCTAGAAAAACATCCCAATCAGACCGCTCACTCAGCAGCTGAAAAGCTTCAGTTGATCCCAATATCACTAAAAAGATCACTACAGGTATCGAAATATAGGGGCTAATCTTCCTCATTGGTTTTCTCCTTCTCTTTTTCCAAAAATTACTAAAAATTTTGGAATTTTCCAATGAAAAAAGGAAATCTTTTATGGATTTCCTTATGATTTTTAGTATAAAATGCCATGATCGGCAAGAATAGAAGAATTTTTGTTCGTTATTTTGTATTTAAATTCGTCATCGTGAGTTCAATACCAATATTTACGAAGCTATGCACCATCTTTACGGCGTGTTCGATATGTGCCGGCAGATCCTTTTGCTCATCCGGATCGAAAGGCCCCAATACATAATCCACCTGACGGCCTTTCTGGAAATTATCCGAAATCCCAAACCGCAAGCGAGGATAAGCCTGCGTGCCCAAGGTCGCTTCGATCGAGCGTAGTCCGTTATGTCCTGCTGCCGAACCTTTGGGTTTAATGCGCAAAGATCCAAAGGGAATCGCCAGGTCATCCACGATCACCAATACGTTCTCCACCGGAACCTTCAGCTCTTTCATCCAATAGTTCACCGCTTTTCCGCTGAGGTTCATGTAGGTGGTCGGTTTGATTACATACACCTGATGTCCACGCTGCTTGAAATCGGTATAATAGGCATGCTTTAAGGTAGACCAGGTAACCCCTGCCTGATTGGCCAGCTCATCCGCCACCATAAAACCTACATTGTGCCTGGTATCGGCATATTCCCTGCCTATGTTTCCTAATCCGACGATCAAATAGTTCATGGCAGCAAAAATAGGGAATTACACACAATTTCCCATAGCCCATTTTTTGCCAATCAGCTTAGGATCATTTTAAAAAGTAGCAAGCATCACTTTTTAATCTCCATATAAACGACAAATTTGTCTTAAATAGAAATGACATCTTATGAAAAAGTTATTTAGTTTCACTGGCCTCGCAATCGCAGGTCTATTTATTGCCTCTTGTGGTTCGGGCGAACAAAAAGATAAACCAGCAGTGGATCACAGTAATCACGAAACATCAGCGACAACGACGAGTACCCCTGTTGCAGAGCCAAGCTCCACGGCAGCGGTTTCCAATGAGGTGGTTGTGGAGAGTGATGACCAAATGAAATACAATATCCACGAGATCAAAGTGAAGGCTGGAGAGCCTGTAAGCCTTACCCTAAAGCATGTGGGCAAGATGGCCAAAGAAGTGATGGGCCACAACCTGGTGGTCTTAAAAGCAGGAACGGATATCACGGCCTTTACCGAGGCAGCACTGAAAGCAAAGGATAAAGAGTACATCCCTGAATCGGCGGATATCATAGCGCATACCAAATTGATCGGAGGTGGTGAGGAATCGAAGATCGAATTCACCTTGGAACCTGGAACCTACGATTATATCTGTACTTTCCCAGGTCATGCGGGCATCATGAAAGGGAAGATCATTGCCGAATAAATCGCTATAACGAAGCTCTTATATAAAAAAAGAACCTCTTAAATTCAAATAAGAGGGGAAAAAATGAAAAAACATGGAAGCATTAGCAAAAAACAAAATGGGTGATATCGTTGCGCAGGATTTTAGGACAGCAGCGGTTTTTTCAAAATATGGGTTGGATTTCTGCTGTGGCGGACAACGTTCGGTGGAAGATGCAGCGGCTAAGAAAGGCGTAGCCTTGGACCCCTTGGTTACCGAGCTGGAGGATGTGCTGAACGCGAAAGGCGGCGAGAACATCGATTTCAGTGCCTGGCCATCCGATCTATTGGTTTCCTATATCGTGAAGACCCACCATCGCTATGTGCGGGAGAAAACGCCTGTACTGTTGGCCTACCTGAACAAGGTCGCTCGCGTACATGGTGAGCGTCATCCCGAGCTGATCGAAGTGAACCGATTGTTCGAGGAATGTGCCTTGGATCTGGGTCATCATCTGGAAAAGGAAGAACGCATCCTGTTTCCGTTCATTGAGGCCTTGGAAGAATCCAAGAGCCATCAGGAAAAGCCGGAAACCCCTACCTTCGGAACCGTAAAGAACCCGATCAGCATGATGGTACACGAACATGAGGCCGAAGGCGACCGCTTTGAACGCATCAAGGAGCTTACCAACAACTATACCGTGCCAGATGACGCTTGCAGCACCTACCGGGTATCGTTTGATATGCTGCGGGAGTTCGAGCAGGATCTTCATAAACACATCCATCTCGAAAACAATATTTTATTTCCAAAATCAATAAAATTAGAAGAGTCTCTACATTAACAATCGGGTCTCAATACCAAAATTGAAACTCTACATTAACATTTTTTTATTTAGTTGAACAGTTTGTAAAATGAAAAAGGCATCGAATTTCGATGCCTTTTCTATTTTCTAAATATTAAGTTCTTATTAGTTATTAAGTTTAAAATACCTAGCCGTTATACATCTAACTACTAAATACTAACTACTAACTACTAAACTTATTTTTTACCGCCTTTAGCTGCTTTAGCTGCTTCTTGCTCTGCTTGACGTAATGCACGAGACATAACAACTGAAACGATAGTATCGTCGCTGTTATTCAATACTTTTGCGTCTTTCAAATCTACTTTACCAACACGGTAAGATTTACCAACTTCCAATCCTTCCATAGGGATCTCAATTTCTTGAGGAAGGTTGTTAGGTAATGCTTTCACGCGAAGTTTACGTAATTTCTGTACCAATTTACCCCCCATTTTAACACCTGGAGAAGTACCTACCAAGGTAATAGGAATGTTTACAGAAACTTCTTTATCATCGAAAAGTTCTAAGAAGTCAACATGTGTAACTAAATCAGTTAATGGGTGGAATTGAGCTTCTTGAACGATAGCTTTTGCTTTTTTACCATCGATATCCAATTCTACGAAGATCACTTCTGGAGTGTATAGAACTGGCTTCAAATCAGCTGCGGAAACCGAAAAATGTGTTTGCTCTTTACCTCCGTAAAGAACAGCAGGGATCTGACCCTCGTAACGCAATTCTTTCGATTCTCTTTTCCCTACGTTCTGTCTTGCAGAACCGCTAATAGCAATTGATTTCATTGTTATAAAATTTAAATAATGAGGCGCAAAGCTACTAATTTTGTTTTGGAAAAACAAAATTAGTAGCAGTATTTAGTAGTGAGTATTTAGTAGTTAGACCTATGGCGTCTTAGCAGGAAGATCTATGGCGGCTTAGTACTTTGATCTATGGCGGATAAGTATATCACAAAAAATGTCGGCTATAGGTTAGCCGACATAGTTCTTTATACTAAATACTTACTACTAAATACTAAAGTAAAGCAAAGCTTCGCTTTACTTTACGTCAAAAAGATCCGAGATGGAGCCGTGCTCATTTACGTTCTTGATGGCGTTTGCGAAAAGATCCGCTGTAGAAAGCACTTTGATTTTACTGCATAATGCTGCTTTTTCAGGATTCAACTGAATGGTATCTGTAACGATCATTTCCGTTAATACGGAGTTCTCGATCGTTTCGTATGCTTTTCCGGAAAGTACAGCGTGTGTACATACTGCACGAACAGATTTTGCACCATTTTCCATGATCAATGCCGCAGCTTTCGATAGGGTACCTGCTGTATCGCAGATATCATCGATCAATACCACATCCATACCTGTTACATCACCAATGATCGACATCGATTCAATCTCGTTTGCACGTTTTCTGCGTTTATCACAGATGACTACCTCTGCATTGAAGAATTTCGCGAAGGTACGGGCACGGTAAGAACCACCCATATCTGGCGAAGCGATCATCAGGTTCTCCAAGTTCAAGGATTTGATGTAAGGAACGAAGATGATGGCACCATCCAAGTGATCTACCGGGATATCAAAGAAGCCTTGAATCTGGGCAGCATGCAGGTCCATGGTCATGATACGGGATGCTCCAGCAGCGGTGATCAGGTTTGCGATCATTTTTGCGCCAATGGCCACACGAGGTTTGTCCTTACGGTCTTGACGGGCATATCCAAAATAAGGAACAACAACCGTAATGAAATGTGCTGAAGCACGTTTTGCTGCATCGATCATCAACAATAATTCCAACAGGTTGTCGGATGGTTGATTGGTCGATTGGATCAGGAAAACATCACTTCCACGAACGGATTCGTTGTAGAAAGGTTGGATTTCGCCGTCAGAGAATTTCGACAAGGTCATGTCTCCTAGTGGCTTTCCGTAAGATTTTGAAATCTTTGTCGCTAGCTCCTGGGTTCCAGATCCAGCAAATAATTTTACGGTATTGAATTGCAAAGGCATGGTGAAATGATTTATTAATTTATTGTAGCCGCAAAGTTAGGTAAATGTTTTAAAATTTAAAATTAATTGGAAGGGGAGATGGGGAGATGGGGAGATGGGGGGAGATGGTGGGAGGTGGTGGGGAGATGGGGGGATGCACTTTCTGCGTCATTGCGAGGAGGCACGACGAAGCAATCTTTCGATTAGTCCAAAGATTGCTTCGTTCCTCGCAATGACGCGGAGGGTGTCATTACGCGGGATGGGCAATGACGTGGAAGGGTGCCATCACGCGGGGTGGGCAGTAACAAGTTTAGTTCGTACTGAAAGCATACTGAAAGTAACCTGAAAGTATGTATTTAGTAACCTAACATACTAAAAACCTGCTTTAACCATACTTAAACCTTGATTTTACAGCGAAAACATATCATTTACATATAGAAAACGCAATATTTTTGTAATCATTCCACAACCCTTCCCCACCCCCCCCCCACCCCCTTCCTCCCCAATTTATTCATAAAAAAATAATCTTGTTTACAACTTT
>NZ_JAYLLN010000053.1:0-17233 GCF_037126265.1 Sphingobacterium tenebrionis | reverse complement strand
CATCGCAAAATCTGGAAAGGGCTACATCGCAAAAGCGGCCTAATCAGAATATTATTTGGAGAAAATTTAATTTATTATTTGGATATATACACAGTTCATTGCGAGGAGGTAATACCTTCGTCATTGCGAGGAGGCACGACGAAGCAATCTTTCGAATAGTTTAAAGATTGCTTCGTTCCTCGCAATGACGGTTATAGTTCCGCAATAACGGAAATGTTTTACCCTTCCAACTTACTTAATTTTAGATAACCGACTTCCAACTTATCCTCATCCATATCACCCCCAACTCCATCTCCCCCTACAACCTCTTCAAAAACCAACTTATACTTTCTCTTCATCTCCTCCGTCAACAAATCTTCCACATTATAAATATCATCCACATCAATCCCATATTTATCATCAATATGCGATGATTCATGATGTTTCCAAAAGACCGTTTGTTTAGCGATCCTACTCGCTTCTGCCAAATCTTTTGCAACCACCAATTGTTTATAATGATATTCTTCCATATCATTCGGCTTATACCCACCCAAATTCACAAAAAACAAACTATTCCTTCCCGATACAAGCCCCTTTTTATCCAAACCACTATCATCAACTGTTTCTTCGATCTTTTCCTTTACTAAAACTTTAAAGCCCCCAACCCTACTTACCTTCCTCCAGGAATCAATGTGCATCTTCCCATTCATCTCCGGCCAAAATGCTTTCAGAGCAGGAACAAGGTCCTTTAGCTCCTCTGAAATTCCGAAAAACACATCGTGTTGCTCAATATATCTACCAAGCGGTTTCCCTCCAATAACCAACATATATAATTCCATAGCAGTCTAATTTTAATTTCTGATTCCTTAACTTAGAAATCAAAATAACCAAAAATTCTAATCCATGAAAAAACTGATCGCTTTTTGCTGCTTATTATTTGTTATAATTGGAAATTCCCAAGCCCAAAAAATCGACAAAAAGCTAACGGCAAAAATTCAGCAGGAGATCAATGGTTTCCGCGGTGATATCGGTATCTATGTCAAGAACCTTAAATCCAAAAAAGAAGTTCGAATTTCAGCAGACAGTATTTTCCCGACAGCCAGTATAGTTAAAGTTCCACTTTTGGTTGGAATTTTCCAGAAAATAGACGCCAATGAAGTTCAATTGGAACAAAAATTCATCTATAGCGATAAGAGAACTTATGGTGGATCAGGATTGATGCAGTTTTATAAGGATAGTGCGCAGACGGATCTTTCAACCATGATTTCTCTGATGTTGACCTATTCGGATAATGTGACATCGATCTGGATTCAAGAATTGGCTGGTGGTGGTCAGACCATAAACCCATTGATGGATAATCTTGGATTGAAAAATACAAAAGTGAATTCCAGGACGGCAGGTAGAGAGGATATCTGGAAAAAATATGGTTGGGGACAAACTACACCTTATGAAATCGCTCATTTATTTGAATTGATTAGGGAAGGAAAGGTTATTTCCGAAAAACAGTCGGATAAGATGTATAGGTTTTTAAAGAACCAGTTTTATAATGAAAGGTCCTTATCTCAGATTCCTGCTATTTATGCGACAATCAGTAAGACGGGGTCGGTTAATGATGCACGGGGTGAGGTTGTTTTAGTGAATGCGCCGCATGGAGATATTGTGTTTTCGATTTTGACGAAGAATAATAAGGATCAAAGTTGGACAAAGGATAATGAGGCTGAAAATTTAACGAGAAGGATTGCAAAGATAATTTGGGATCATTTTGAAGGATAAAGGTCTTACGTCATTGCGAGATCCTTCGGCATTACGAGGACCTTCGTCATTGCGAGGAACGAAGCAATCTTTCTTCCTGTCATGCTGAGCGTAGTCGAAGGATCTGTACGGGTACCACATGTAGAAGCTTCGACTTCGCTCAGCATGACATGCGTAAAGATTGCTTCGTCGTGCCTCCTCGCAATGACGGGAAAAGTTTCTCGCAATGACTGGTAAAATTCCTCGCCATGACGAATACGCACAAATACGCATAAACGTACAAATACGCATATAACTATAAAAAAGAAAGGGAAGCAATCTGGCAATTGCTCCCCTAACTATTAACCAATTATAAACTTAAATTATGAGACAGCAAATATAAATATTATTTACATATCTCAAATATATTTTTTGCGCTTTTTTGCACGTTTCATTTTTTAACCGTCCAACCATTGCAACCATACCCTACCTATCCAACTCGCCAACCCTTACCAATAATTCCTACCTATCCACCTCACCAAGCACAATATCAATAGAACCCAATATCGCAATCAGATCCGCGATCAACACCCCTCTTCCCAATTCCGGCAAAACCGATAAATTATTAAAACTTGGTCCTCTTGCCTTCACCCTACGAGGAATATCCGTCTTTTCCGCCGTCACAAAATAAAATCCCAATTCACCTTTCGGATTTTCTGCCCGAACATAATAATCCTGAGCTTTTAGGTTTACCTTTTTAGGAACCAAAGCCCGCGGATCAAAATTTACCGTCCGTTTAAAATCCCCCATCAATCTTTCCAAACACTGCTCAATAATCCGCACAGACTCCTTCACTTCATCCACCCGCACCTTATACCTATCCCAACAATCGCCCAAAGAACCCATCTCTCCTTTTCCCACAGGAACATCAAACTCAATTTCCGGATAGACCGAATAACCATCCACCCTCCTCAGATCCCATTTGATACCCGATGCACGCAGCATAGGTCCTGAACAACCATAATTAATGGCTACATCAGCAGGCAAAACCCCGATATTCGCCGTCCGCTGTATAAAAATCTCGTTATTGGAAAGTAGTCCATCCAGCTCCTGCAATTTAGGCTTGAAATAGTCCACAAATTCCAAACAACGCTCCTCAAAATTCACCGGAAGATCATAGAAAAGCCCACCGATCCAGATGTAATTGTACAACATCCTCGATCCCGAAGCCCATTCCAACATATTCATGATATGCTCCCTATCCCTAAAACACCACATAAAAGGTGTAAAAGCCCCAATATCGATCCCATAGGTTCCAATAGCAATCAAATGCGAAGCAATACGGTTCAGCTCACAAACCAAAACTCGGATATATTCTATCCTTTTCGGAATCTTATCCTGTATACCCAACATCCGCTCCACTCCCATCACAAAAGCATGACTATTGTTCATGGAGGCCAGATAATCCAACCGATCCGTAAAGGGAATGGTCTTCGTATAATTGATGGACTCCGCATGCTTATCAAAACACCGGTGCAGGTAACCCAGATGAGGAATGATATCCTTAACGATCTCCCCATCCGTAATCAATTCCAAGCGTAACACTCCATGTGTAGAAGGATGTTGCGGCCCCATATTGATCACCATTTCCTGAGAGGAAACCGAATTGATCCTCTCCTCGTAATCCCGAAGACCCTGTGTATATTTTTCGTCGATGCTCATCTTAAATAGGAAAATCTATTTGGATTCAATAATAATTACTTAATAGGGATTTGATGGTAAGACTCTGGATCCTGATAATCCTTACGCAAAGGATACCCCTCCCAATCATCAGGCATTAAAATCCTCCTCAGATCAGGATGATCGGTAAAAAATATACCCATCAGATCAAAGATTTCCCGTTCATGCCAATCGGCTGTTCTCCATACCGATGTAACAGAAGGAATTTCCGGAAGATTGTTCAGGCTCCGATCATTTGCCAGCTTCACTTTCAAAACGCATTGCGTTTGGTAAGGAATAGAACTTAGGTGGTAGACCACGTCAAATTCAGCGGCCGGATGAAAATCCACCCCCGTTATGTTGGCCAAAAAATCAAAATAGAAACCTTCCGTATCACGCAGCAATTTGGCAGCCTGCAGCAGATAATTGGGATCCAAATAGATGGCCGGCTGAAGACCATGGTCCTGAAGGGTAACAATTGCCTGCTCCCCTAGATTCCCCAGGATTAATTCTTTTACTTTTTCAAACATGCTATGGTGCTATACGATTGATGGACCAAGATCCATCTTCCTGCTTATAAACGATTCGATCATGAAGCCTGCTGCTCCTACCTTGCCAAAATTCCATCCGATAAGGCTTCAATAGAAATCCACCCCAAAAATTAGGTCTTTGGATTTCCCCTTCACCCACTTCCGCAGAAACCTCAGCCACCCGATGCTCCAATTCTTCCCTATTATTGATGATGGCACTCTGCGGACTGGCAATGGCGCCAATCTGACTCCCTCTTGGTCTCGAAGAAAAGTATTCATCGGATTCTTCTGGAGCCAATTTTTCTACTTCAGCCTCCATACGCACCTGCCGCTGTAATTCCGGCCAGAAAAACAACACCGATACAAAGGGATTGGCGACAATCTCTTGTCCTTTCCGACTATTATAATTGGTGAAAAAGCTGATGCCATCCGTTTTGATATCCTTCATCAATACAACGCGCGATGAGGGTTTCCCGTCTACAGAAGCCGATGATACCACCATGGCTGTAGGCTCGGTGACTTCACTAACCATAGCTTCAGAAAACCATTTCTTGAATTGATCAATCGGATTTCCCAAAACTTCATTTTCGCTCAGACTGCTTTTGGCATAGTCTTCACGTATAGCCGCAATTTCTTTATGTTCGATGGACATGACGCTAATGTATTTGCTACAAACTTAACGAAATATCCATTTTTTAATAAAAATGATATTAAAATTATTACTATTTTACAATGGAATTAAAATCAAAAAACTATATTTTTGGTTAACATACATCTATACATTATGTTCAACGAATTTATACCTAAGACAGGAAGTTTATTGATTTCAGAGCCTTTCATGCTGGATCAGAACTTCGAACGTTCGGTCGTATTATTGTGCGAACACAATGATACAGAAGGAACGGTAGGCCTAGTCCTCAATCACCGATCCATGCTCTATCTATCTGATGTACTGGATGGTATGAACAACACGGAGATCCCCCTTTATTTTGGTGGCCCAGTAGAAGGAAATGCCCTCTTTTTTATCCACAAAGCTTTTGACAAACTCCAAAGTGGCAACCATATTGTCGATGACCTGTACTGGGGCGGAGATTTTGATCGCTTAAAGGAATTAATAAACAACAATTTACTGAACCAAGATGAAGTTAAATTGTTCTTAGGATATTCCGGATGGAGTATCGGGCAATTGGATCAGGAAATTAAACAGAACTCCTGGGCGGTGCATAATTCCTTTAATATCGATCTTACCTTCATCAATGATGGGGAAGATCTTTGGAAGGAAACCATCATCAGTATGGGACCGAAATATGCCCACGTCGCAAACTTTCCGAAGCGTCCGGAGTTTAATTAAAAAGATTTACACAAAATATAACAAAAAAACCTCACCTCACCATGAAGAAACAGCTTACAAGTGCTTTGGTTTATGCAACAGCAACCGCTTTTATTTCATGTTCCGGAACAAATAATAACGGAACAGAAATCAAAGACAGTTCAACTATTGTTCAGGATACGACCAAATATCCTCCAGTTGAAACTGGCAAAGCAAATACAGATTATAAACCTGCTTTTGAAGGTCAAACCCGAATTGCAGGTGTCAAAACAAAAACTCCATACGAAGGAAAGGTCATTGCACAAGGATTGAAGAACCCTTGGGGAGCAGCCGTTCTACCTGATGGAAGAATATTGGTAACCCAACAACGCGAAGGGAACATGATCATATTGGATCCTACAACCGGAAGTGTTAGTGCACCGATCACTGGATTGCCAAAAGTAGATTCTGATGGACAAGGCGGTTTATTAGGCCTTACTTTGGATCCAGATTTTGCGAGCAACCGTATGGTGTACTGGGTGTTTTCTGAACCAGTAACTGGTGGTAACCATACTGCGGTAGGTAAAGGAAAGCTTTCTGCCGATGAAAAAACAATTGAAGGCGCTACGGTTATCTATCAAGCCTTACCTACCTACAAAGGAAAACTGCATTATGGAGGAAGGATTATCTTTGACAAAGAGGGCAACTTGTTTGTATCCACTGGCGAACGTTCGGATAAAGAAACCAGACCTCAAGCGCAGCATTTAAATTCTGCTCTAGGTAAGATTGTACGTATTACCAAAGATGGTAAAGCGGCATCAGGAAACCCCTTTGCCAATAACAAAGATGCAAAACCAGAGATCTATTCCTATGGGCATAGAAATACGCAAGGATTGGCGTTCAACCCAGTTACGGGAGATCTTTGGAACTCCGAATTCGGCCCACGTGGAGGTGATGAGATCAACATTGTGAAGCCAAGCCTTAATTATGGTTGGCCGACGATCACCTATGGTATTGAGTATGGTGGACCAGCCATTGGTAACCCGCCTATCCAACAAAAGGATGGTCTGGAACAACCTGTATATTATTGGGATCCGGTATTATCTCCGGGAGGAATGGTATTCTATACAGGATCCAATATCCCAGAATGGAAGAACAACTTATTTATTGGTGGTCTAAGCAGTATGCATATTGCAAGATTGGTGATCGAAAATAATAAAGTGGTTGGAGAAGAGCGATTATTGGCTTCTGAAGGCGAAAGATTCCGGGATGTTATCCAAGGAAAAGATGGAGCCTTGTACGCTATTACAGATGGCGGTAAAGTCTATAAAATCGACAAAAAATAATACATCATTATTAAAATATTAGCCGGACTAAATTTAGTTCGGCTTTTTTTTTGAAAAATACTAACACTCAATGACTTAAAAAAATTAATAAGTTTGTTATTTTAACATTTTTTTAAGAAAAATATGCGACGATTTTAAAATTATTATTTATTTTAGAGAAATTATTAACCATACACAAATTAATTATCGGAATACAACACTTCTCCTTTATGAATGCAGTCGATCAATTATTAACCCCGAATACCATTAAGAGCAGAAAGTCAGCAAAGATTACCAAGAATAAAATGGCTTTATTACAGGCCATCTATGCTGCCGGCAAAACATCCATAAACGATCTGATGCGCGAATTGAGTCTCAGCTTTCCGACACTGAGTGTCATGTTGAACGAATTATTGGATCAGAAATTAATCCTTCAGGAAGAACGGGGTGAATCTATTGGCGGCAGAAAACCGAATCTTTTTCAATTAAACCATAACCTATTTAAAATCTTAACAATTGAAATCACCAGGTTTACGGTTATGCTGGGAGTTCTCGATAACAATTCCAATCTAGTTACACCCATAAAAACCTATGGTTTTAAGATTTCAAAAAACCTGAATAAACTATCCAGCTTCAAAGCCATTATCGAAGATTACATGCAGGGATATCCCGAAATATGGAAACAATGCTCTGGAATCGCTATCTCCATGCCGGGTCTGGTGGATGAAAAAGCGGGAAACAACTATACCTTTTTTTATGAACCTGACTTTCAGTTAGCATCAGATCTTGAAATAGAATTCAACAAGACGGTGAGGATCATGAATCAGGCCAAGGTAAACTGCATGGCTGAACAATTTTTTGGCCCTTTAAAAAGAAAAAACAATGCCTTGATCATTCAATTGGACTGGGGTATTGGGCTAGGCATCATTGCCGATGGAAAAATCTATTCGGGAAAGAATGGCTTCTCAGGCGAAATGGGGCACATATCCTTCAAAGAAGAAGGCGAATTATGCTATTGTGGGAAGAGGGGTTGCTTAGAAACGATTGTTTCTGGTTCTGCGCTTGTCAAACAGGCCAAAGAAGATATTCTCAATGGCACTCCAACGTTGATCAAATTGGAAGGCGAAGAACAAGAACTGTTACCCATCCATATTATTCAAGCCGCATTGGAAGGCGATCAATATGCGATTCAGCTGATTTCTTCTCTAGGAAACAAACTAGGGCGAGCTATTGCGTTATTTATCCAGGTATTTAATCCGGAGACTATTCTGTTGACCGGCGAGTTTACCAGGGCCTCCTCCATCCTGTCAGCATCCATACTCCAACAGGTTCAAACATATTCCATGACCAAATTGGCAGACAATTGTGAATTGATCATATCCGAATTGGGCGATCGTTCCATTTCCCTGGGTCTTACCCGATTATTCATGAACAAATATTTCGAAGAGCGCTTAGGATTAAATTAACCAAAAAATAACAGCCATTTTTTCGTATTGTTGGCAATCTTAATAACTTTGCATAAAATTATTAATATGAAGACATGGTTTTCTACCTATAATTTGCTCTTCCTTTCCGTTGGTCTACTCGCATTAAGTTCCTGTAAAACCACCTACTACCAATCTACTGTTAGTAATAAACAGATGATTGCTATAAACAATAGTATCGTAGAGGACACGGCGATCAGCAATTATATCAACCCATATCGTACGCAATTGGAGGCAAAGATGAATGAAGTCATTGGCATTTCCACCGAGAATATGATCCATAATCGTAATCTCCCAGAAAGCCTATTGAGTAATTTCTTTGTGGATGCAATGATGGGAATAGGTAGAAAGATCGACCCTGAGGTTGATTTTTCCATGGCTACAAAAGATGGAATCCGTTCCAACATCAAAGCTGGAGATATCACCGTTGGCACCATCTTCGAATTCATGCCTTTTGAAAACCTTTTTGTGGTACTGGAATTGAAAGGTTCCGATGTATTACGACTGGCGGATTTCATTGCCGAAAGCAATGGGCAGCCCATTGGCAATGCACAAATTCTGATCAAGGATAAAAAGCTGCAGGATTTCAAGATCGCCGGCAAAAATATTGATCCCAACAAAACCTATAAGCTCATCACGTATGACTTTATTGCCAATGGTGGAGACCATGTGAGGGGATTGGAAAACCCGGTCAAGAAAACCACCTCTACGCAGTTGGTCCGCGAAGGCTTGATCGATTATATACAGGGAATCAGCAAATCAGGTAAAAAAATAGAATCGAAATTAGATGGAAGAGTTAAAATCATTCAATAGAAGAGATTTCTTAAAAGGAATGCTTGCTCTAGGAGCAACAGCTACCCTTTCAGGACTTCCTAGCACTAGTTTTGCCCGTGGAAAAGAGGTAAAGATTACGATACTACACACGAACGATGTGCATAGCCGTATCGACCCATTCCCGATGGATGGGAGCCGTTTCCAAGGTCTTGGTGGAGTAGCGCGTAGAAGCACCTTGATCAAAAAGATCCGTGGCGAAGAAAAGAACGTCCTTTTATTCGATGCTGGCGATATTTTCCAGGGAACCCCTTATTTCAATGTCTTTGATGGGAAATTGGAACTGGAACTGATGTCTAAATTAGGATACGATGCAGGAACATTCGGCAACCATGAATTCGACAATGGACTCCCTGGTCTGTTAAAGCATTTTGACAAGGCGAATTTCCCATTTATAACTTCCAATTACGACTTTACCGGAACCATCATGGAGGGCAAAACCAAAGAACACGTGGTTTTTACCCGAGATGGCGTAAAGATCGGGGTATTTGCTGTTGGTGTCAATTTAGACGGCCTGGTGGATCCTAATAGTTATAAGGGTATGAAGATCCTAGACCCGATCGAAGTAGCCAATAGGATGTCCAAAAAGCTGAAACATGACCTGAAATGTGATATCGTCATTTGCCTGTCGCATATTGGTTATAGCTATGAAACAGATCAGCCTTCTGATCTGAAGATGGCACAGCAAACTCGAGATATCGATTTGATTATTGGCGGACATACCCATACCTTTTTGGATAAACCAACAGAAGTCAAGAACTTGGCCGGCCAGATTACCCTGGTCAACCAAACGGGTCGCTCTGGTGTGAACTTAGGAAGAATTGACATCATCCTGAACAAACAGACCGGTAAGAAGCGTTTGGAATCTGTAGCCTATCAGATCAATTCTTCGTTGGATTCATCCAACGCATAATCTTGCAGACATAGCTATTTTTTTAATATGCCCTGCAAAGGGCACAGCTAATCTATTACCCAAATGAAAACATTCTTAAAACTCTATATTGATTCTTACAGGGGGCTTTCCCCGGCAGCCTGGCTGCTAGCCTTAGTGATGCTGATCAACCGAACAGGTTCCATGGTTATTCCCTTTTTGGGAATATACATGTCCTCCGAATTGGGTTTTTCAAAGCCCCAGATCGGTATTGTATTGGGCTGTTTTGGCTTGGGTTCGGTATTTGGATCTTGGCTTGGGGGCTGGCTGACCGATAAATTCGGCAATTTCAAGATTCAGCTATGGAGCTTGATCCTGGTCATCCCTTTGTTCCTAATTTTGCCACAGTTCCGTAGTTTCCATGGACTTGCGGTCATGATTTTCCTGTTAACATTAGTAGCCGATACCTTCCGTCCGGCCAACTCCGTTTCGGTTGCTCGATATGCAAAACCAGAGAATATTACCCGCGCCTATTCCCTTAACCGGATGGCGGTCAACCTGGGATTTTCCATTGGTCCAGCTTTGGGAGGTTTCCTTGCGAAGATTTCCTACGATTGGATATTCTATGGTAATGCCCTGGCTGCAGCCGTAGCCGCTGTGGTATTTATCTACTTCTTCCGGAATAGAAAACCAAACGTTGCAGCTGAGAAAGAAAGTAATCAGGCAAAAGAAACCGAGGTGGAAATAGCAGAACAGAAACCTACTCGAAATGCCTATTCAGATGGATTGTTCATCATATTTAACATCATCTGTGTATTCTTTAATATGGCATTCTTCCAATTGTTGGGAACCCTGCCCTTGTACTATAAAGAAATCCATTTATTAGAACCTGACCAGATTGGCCTGTTATTAGGATTCAGTGGTTTTGTGATCGTACTTTTTGAAATGATTTTGGTCCATATGGTGGAGCATCGCTTTTCGGTCAAACAGATCATGCTCTGGGGGACGGTTATTGCGGGGATTTCCTACATGATGCTGAACGTAGATTATGGCATTCCATGGTTGTTTCTTGCCATGTTCCTTTTATCCACCGGAGAAATGCTCACCTTACCTTTTTTGGCAACAGTTTCCATATCTCGGGCAAGCAAAAGCAACCAAGGTGCCTATATGGGTTTTAATTCCCTTTCATTTGCAGTTGCCAATGTATTCTGTGCGTATCTAGGCACCTATATAGCCGAACATTTTGGCTATAACATCCTATGGACAGGAGCAGGAACCACCTTATTGATCTGCGCCCTTGCGTATTATTGGATCATTAATAAAATGGATAAGGAAAAAGGCTTAGCCTAAGGGTAATAGGTTTTAATTTACCCTACATTTCGTTCATAAGGTACACGTGTGGCAATGGATCTACCCAAGGTGATCTCATCCACATATTCCAGTTCACCTCCGAAGGAGATTCCTCTGGCAATGGTACTGATCTGCAGTTCAAATTCGCGGAGCTTGCGGTATAAGTAAAAGATAGTGGTATCTCCTTCCATGGTGGCACTGAGCGCCAAAATGACTTCCTGGACCTGTGAATTCCGTAAGCGTTCGATCAGACTCTCAATTTTAAGATCTGCGGGCCCAACCCCTTCCATTGGGGATATCAAACCACCTAACACATGGTAAACGCCATTGAACTGATTGGTGTTTTCTATCGCCATCACATCCCGGGTATCTTCCACAACACAGACCAAAGAATGATCTCTTTTCGGGGAAGAACAGATTTCACATACCTCCAGATCGGAAATATTGTGGCAGGTACGACAATATTTGATCTCACTTTTCAATCGATCCAAGGAAGAAGTGAATTTTGAAACATCAGCATCCGCTTGTTTCAAGAGATGCAATACCAGACGAAGGGCAGTTTTTTTACCGACGCCTGGTAACTTAGCAAATTCTTCTACCGCTTGTTCAAGAAGTTTGGAGGAAAAGTTCATTCCACAAAATTACAAAATAATTAAGTTAGAAATCCAAATAATCCCACTTTCCTCGGTAAGGTCTTGATTTCAGGTTATTGGCAAAAGGATTGTCAAATACCTCTTTTTTCGGATCCCATTGTATTGTTTTCTGTAGTTGGTAAGCGATATTCACCGCATTACAAACCGTAGCTGTTCGATGCCCAATTTCCACATCACAGATCGGTTTAGAACGTTTTTTGATCGCATCCACAAAATCCCTGTAATGGTTTTCCGAGTAGTACACCTTACGATCCTTTTCAGCGATCGCTGATTTTGGAAGATTGGTCTTATCCGAAGTCAAAAATTCTCGGGCTACTTCGATCTTCCCTTCGGTACCTATAAATTGAATAGCATTGAATTTCCCCCAGGACTTATGATGCACTTTCACCCCATTCTTATAGGTAAAATAGAGTCCTTCTTTAGCTTTTGGTATATCCGGAGGTGTAAAAGACACAGGCCCGGAGTTATCCATCCCAAGGGCCCACTGAACGATATCGAACATATGTGCGCCCCAATCGGTGATATAACCACCCCCGAAACCATGGTACAAACGCCATAACGCCCATTCTGGTGCATTTATAGGTGGACTTAGGATGGGATTATAGCCTCGGTATAGAGAAGGGCCAACCCAAGAGTCCCAATCGAGGTGTGCAGGAGCTTCCATTGAAGGCAGATCACATTCCACTACAGGTTCTCCGATAGAGACATTGACTTCCTTGATATCACCGATATATCCATTACGGATCAAATCAGCAGCATGCCTAAAATTATGTTGAGAGCGTTGCATGGAACCCGTCTGCAGCACCCTTTTATATTTCCGGGTGGCATCCACCATAGCTCGGCCTTCATCAATGGTCAGCGCCAAAGGCTTCTCACAATAGATATCTTTTCCCGCTTTGGCCGCATCCACTACATGCATGGCATGCCAATGGTCTGGAGAGGCGATCACCACCGCATCGATATCCTTTCTGGCAAGTAGATCGCGGTAATTCTTAAACCCTTCTACTTGCTGGCCTGATTTTTCTGCATTCCGTTTATTGGCAGTATTTAGGAAACTGTTCAGTTTCGTACTATCCACATCCGCAGCAGCGAGCACCATCGTTTCCGGAAGGCTCATCAATCCATTCAATAAAGTCCCCACCTGCTTACCTACCCCAATATATCCCAAATTGATCCGATCACTGGGTGCCAGAAATCCATTACCTCCCATTACATGACGAGGAAGGATAGTAAAAGCCGCCGCACCAAGTGCAGCACTGCTGATAAATTTTCTTCTGTTCATTTAGGTTTTATTTGTTTTTAAAAGAACTAAAACGTTTTTTGGTTAATTAATTAAATATAATTATTCCGATTTAATAATCAAAAAAACTACTGCAAACATTTCTTGAATTTTAATTATTATGCTATATTACAACAAACAGGAAAGGCTATTTTTAAAAAGCCTGCTGTTTATAATTTATATTTATGACGCAAAATGACAGAATATTAAGTTCCTTCGCCAACAAGACTTGGCAGGAAATAAAAGTAAAGGACTCCTGGCAGATCTTCAAAATCATGGCGGAGTTCGTGGATGGATTTGAGAAATTGGCAAAGATTGGTCCCTGTGTTTCCATATTTGGATCGGCAAGAACTCCGGATGAACACAAATATTACCAGATGACGGTACAGATTGCCAGTTTATTGGCAGAACGTGGATATGGTGTGATTTCAGGTGGTGGACCAGGTATTATGGAAGCTGCAAATAAAGGGGCTTATACCGCTGGTGGTAAATCCGTAGGATTGAATATTGAACTGCCACATGAGCAGTTCCACAATAAATACATCGATAGGGACAAACTATTGGAGTTTAATTATTTCTTCGTTCGCAAGGTCATGTTCATGAAGTATTCGCAGGGATATATTGTGATGCCTGGTGGATTCGGAACGATGGATGAATTGTTTGAGGCCGTTACCTTGATCCAGACAGGTAAGATTGCCCGTTTCCCTATTGTCTTGGTAGGATCAAGCTATTGGTCCGGATTGTTTGATTGGATCAAAGGAACCATGCTGACGAACAAATATATCAGTGAAGAGGATTTGAATCTTTATAGGATGGTGGATACGGCAGAGGAAGCTGTTGAACACATCTTTAGGTTCTACGATAAGTATTTATTGAAACCGAATTTTTAAAATTTATTTAAAAAAAAACGGGCAAATCTTTCGATTTGCCCGTTTCTATTTCATCTTATCTTGATTAGAAGCTGTAAGTTAAACCAGCATTCCAAGTTGTTCCTACACCGTAGAAATATCCATACGCATCTTTACGAGAGAAGTAATCTTCGTTCAAAAGGTTTTTAACATTACCTCTGAATTTCAATTTCTGGCTGTTTTTCAAGTTGAACGTATAACTTAAACCCGCATCAATAATGTTGTAACTATCTAATTTTTCAGATTGGTAAACTTCACCTTTTAAAGATGAAGCAATGATATCATCCACATTCACATTACCATATAATCTTGCAAAGTGGTTAAAATCTGCATCGATCGAGAAGTGAGGAAGAATAAAATATTTAGCACCTAAACCAAAGGTTGTTTGTGCCGCATTACCAACTTTAACTCCTGTTAAATCTTGACCATTTTTATCTTCAAAAATAATGTTGAAAGAATCATTATCTCTTACACGGTAAGGAGATTTTCCATCATATTTCCAGTCACCAATTGAACCATAACCTCTTAAAGTAAGATTAGACAATACACGAGCATTAAAATCTAATTCCAAACCTTTATGAGCTTGACCTACACCAGTGAATAAATAAGTAACACTTTGGTAAGTATCAGAACCTACAACATAATCTCTAGCACCGTAATCTGTAAAGCGGTTTTTCCAAGTTGTATAGTAACCATTCAAATTCACATCAAACATTTCTGTTGTAAATTTATAACCAGCTTCTAAACCAAAGATTTTCTCATTTTTAACTTCAGGATCTGCAAAATCAACAGTGTTTGAAATAAATACATTATCCAAGAATGGTTGACGAGAGTAATGGCCGATGTTCGCAAACACAGTTTGTCCTTCTACGAAAGAATATGCCATACCTCCTTTAAGGTTGTAACCAAATTTATTGTCAAATTTGGATTTCTTCTCGCCTTCTGCATAGTTCCAACGATCGATTTTTTGGTATCCTTGGTTAGACATTGCTCCTTGAACAAATACCGAAAATTGATCATCAGCATATTCAACTTGTCCGAAAACACCTTGATAATTGATATTCTCACTGTTATCATAAGCTACTCGTTGATCTAAGCTTGGGCTTTTTCTGAACAAATGTTCCCAAGGATTAGTAGAATAAGTCTCTGTAACAACGTTTCTTTTATGTGGATTAATCTCTGGTCTAGTGCTTGATTCTGCAACTCTACCTTGTGCACCTAATAAATCAACCAATTGTTGGAAGTGATCTCCTTTGTAGAATCTTAAATCCATACCCACATTGTAAGATAAATACTCACTAGCTTCAATGTTAAAGTTTGAAACTAATCCATACCAAAAGTGGTTATTTACAGAAGCTCTTAAAGTCGTACCGTTATTTCCTTGAGAAATTCCATTCGTTAATTTAGTATTCAAATCTGCAAGAACATCCCAGTTGGTTGTTCCATTATTTGCATCATAACCATTTAACGTAAATCCAGGACCATTTCCTAAGATACCTGTACCACCACCTTTACCAATTGATGCATATAATACAGTAGATAATGATGTTCTATCTGAAATTGTCCAGTCCCAGTTAATATTACTTACTGGTTTGTGGTAGAAGTTTGTTCTTTGTGACAAACCTTCTCCTTTGTACCAACCATAGTTATTGTTACCTTTCTCACCAGTGATATCATAACCTGGAGTTTGAAGAATAGTATTATTTGATCTGTAACCAGAAACTAATGGTTTAGAATAGTTTTGGTCATGCCACTGAGGTGCACCAAAGATCATAAAGTTCAAATTATGGTTTTCGTTTGGTTGATAACCAACAGAAAAGAAATAGTTTTGACCAGCACCTGCGGTACCTAAAGCATATTTTTTATCCGCTCTCCATCCATTTACCATCATGGAGAAACCCCATTTACCTACCATACCGGTATTGTAAACCAAAGTTGCTTTAGCTAATCCATCGTTACCAGTTTCCATACGTACAGAACCACCTCTATTTAATTCAGTAGCTTTAGTTACGATGTTTACTGTACCACCTACCGAAGAGATCGCTAATTTTGAAGAACCCAAACCTCTTTGGATCTGAATCAAATTAGCCACATCAGACATAGCAGACCAGTTAGACCAGTACATGTTACCATCTTCCATACCGTTGATTGGCTGACCGTTCAATAAGAATGCTGTGTTTGATTGATCAAAACCACGAACAAACATTTTTGAATCACCAAATCCGCTTGCTTGGTCAGCAATGTAAACAGAAGGTGTGTTTTTCATTAACTCAGGGAATTCAACGTTTGCACCACTTTTTTCCTGAATCTCTAAAGGAGTTATTGTTGAAACCGCAATTGGAGTTTTACGATCAGCGATATCAATAATCCCTTTACCAATTACAACTACTTCACCTAATTCTTGAGAACCTGATTCAACTAATACAATAGTTCCTAAATTTAATTTGTTTGCTGAGAACTCTACCTCTGAAGTAAGGTAGCCCAACATTTTCACAACCAATGTTCCGGTTTGGAGAGGAGCATTAATTGAGAAGTTACCATTTGCATCTGTAGAACTACCTACAGAAGTACCTTTTACCAAGATAGTTGCACCTGATAAAGGCTCAGTTCCATTAGTAACTCTTCCTTGTAACAGGTTTTGCGCCCATGTAACGTTACATAGAAGTACTAATGCAAAAATGGCAATCAGTTTAGTAGAAATTTTTTCCATATGTTAAGTTGTTTTTACTGCGCAAAAGTAAAAAGTCAGATTGACTTTAAATAACCCTTAACATAAACTTAATATACTCACACCCACCTTTTTGCATCTTTATGGCAGATTCGAGTAAACAAAAATTAGAATTTTAAATAGTTTTCACAGCAACTATTATCATTGTTTAAAATATTAGCAACGAAAAACACTAAAAATTAGAAAATTAACAAATTTTAACATTTTTCAAAATGTGGAAAAGTTTTCTCGCAGAAAGACATTTCTACCGGGATAAGTCATTCATCGTAACAGGAATAATCTTAGGTAAAGGTATTAATCTGTTAGCTAAAAAAAAGTTATTGTGTACGAGGTGCAAGTGAGGTGTAAGTGACTTGAAAGTGAGTTGTAAGTGACTTTAGTCACTTGAACCTTACTTGCACATTACTTGCAATATGTATGAACAATGTCTTGTCCTTATATAGCTATACAGATTATTGGTTTAATTCTGAATTGATTATACAGGCAAATTTGGTAATACTATATGTACTATACAAACTCTTTCTTCACTATTGGAT
>NZ_JAYLLN010000052.1:0-19616 GCF_037126265.1 Sphingobacterium tenebrionis | reverse complement strand
ATTGCGAAGGGTCTCTCAAGGACCAATGACGATTAAAAATCTTACTCCCTCTCTCGCTGTATCCTAAATGAAATACAAAATTATATTCTGTCTCTTTAATTCCTATAACTTCCCTACAAACTTACGATGACGGAGAGGTGGATAACAAAAAATAAAATTTCCTATTTCGTTCCTTTTTTGAATTCTGCGTAAGAAACCAGTATATACGCTGTTAGATCCTCTTTAACCGCATTCCTCACAAATTCATAAGTTGGCCTATACTTAGTCTTAAAAAGAGGAAGTTCCGTTGCACTCAAAGGTACCAAACTCAAAATCAACTCATTAGTAAACTTCCTGTCCACCGCACGCTGTTCCTGCTCCAATTCCAATATCTTAATCGCATTTCTTGCCTGTTTCGCCTCTTTTCCAAATAACCTCGATGGTGAAACCCTTAACCCACCTCTGGTTTGACTCGTTTCCACCGCCTTACTATTGTTTTTTGCTCGTTCGATTTCCCTTGCAATCCGACTATCCGTAATCTTCGTTACGACCACCTCATCGATCACAATGGTCGAATTATCCGGAACCATATATATCCTCGAAATATCTCCCAATTCCTGATAAATAAAAGCCGTATCGCGATCATATCCACGAAGGGTTAAGCTTAAATAATCGTATTTCTGACCAGGGATCGTAAAATTTCCCTGCGCATCCGATTTGGTTTCCTTATTCGTCCGTATGTTCTTGATCTGCACATCAGAAATCCTTTTATCACTTTTTAAATCAATGACAATTCCTTTGATATCCTGGGCAAAACTTAAGGTCATCCCAGCAAATAGCAGGATGACCATCAATAGTATTTCTTTTATAGTTCTCATTTTTATTTTGTGTTCCACACATTATTTTCCGGTCTAATATCCGGGTAAACATTGTCTGGGTCTATTTTAACGCTGGAAAGCTTCTCTGTAGTATTCATCCTAAATCTCCAAGTGCTGTTGTTTTCCCAAACTTGTACAGGAAGTTTATGGCGAACTTTCTTTCCAGATTCTGTAGTGGCTTCAATAACAACAGGCATTGGCATTTTCTCCAGATTACTGATGGAAATAAAGGCTCCTTTAGCCGGATCTGAATCCACATATTCTACTTTGTCGATCGCTTGATCCAATTGCCAATTGTTCAATATCCAGCTTCTCCAGAACCAGTTCAGGTTTTCTCCGGTTTCATTTTCGATCACTCGGAAGAAATCCTCTGGTGTAGGGTGTTTATATGCCCAATAGTCAACATATTTACGAAAAGCTGCATCAAAGCGTTCTGGCCCGATCACCTCATCTCTCAAAATACGCATCGCATATCCAGGTTTATAGTAGGCCAATATACCAATATTACGTTCTTTCATACCCTGAGGGGTTGTCATCACGGGCTCAAGACCTGGATTCATGATCATCCGGGTCATCGCATTTCTATTGCCTCTTGGTCTATGGTACTCTCCTTTATTAAACACTTCAGTAGATAGATCGTTGATAAAGGTATTGAACCCTTCGTCCATCCACGCATACAAACGCTCGTTCGATCCTACGATCATAGGAAACCAGATGTGTCCAAATTCATGATCCGTCACGCCCCAAAGGCTACTGCCTCTAGCGCGGCTGCCACAGAAAACAATCGCTGGATATTCCATACCCCCAACATTGGAAGCCACATTAATAGCTACCGGATAAGGGTATTCCATCCATTTCTTGGAATAATATTCGATAGATGCTTTGGTATATTCCGTAGATCTTTCCCAAGCATTTCCACCATTACTTTCCTTCGGATAGGCAGACATGGCCAAGGATTTCTTTCCACTAGGTAAGTTGATTTGTGCCGCGTCTATAATAAAAGCCTTGGAAGATGCCCAAGCAACATCACGGGTGTTGTTCAATCTATATTTCCAGGTCAATGTTGATTTTTGTGGCCTAGAATTCGGATTCGTAACTTCGCTTTCAGAACGGATCAAAACGGTTTTATCGCTGTTTTTCGCTTTATTTAATCGCTCCAACTGCTCTTTGGTCCATACTTCCTGCGGATTCAATAGTTCTCCACCCATCACCACGATATGGTTGGCTGGTGCGGTGATCTCCACATTGAAATCCCCATATTCCAGGTAGAACTCGCCTGGTCCGGTGTATGGAAGGTTGTTCCATCCATTCACATCATCGTAAACGGTTACTTTTGGATACCATTGGGCAATGGCGTAAATATCACCGTTGGATGTTTTCAGGATCCCAGTACGATCAGCACCTTCTGCCGGAACGATATAAGAGAAGTCCATACTAAACTCTACTTTTCCACCATTCGCAGCCAAAGTCTTTGGAAGTTCGATGCGCATGCGGGTATCGATGATGCTGTATTTAACTTCATTTCCGGAATGCTCTTTTACATTACTGATCTTATACCCACCTTGAAACTCATTTCCAGAGCTTCCATATCGGCTATTGCTCAATGGAACTACCGCTTGACCAATAGACTCTGGATTGAATAGGTTCTGCTCCAATTGCAACCAGATAAAATCCATTTGGTCCGGACTGTTATTGGTATAGGAAATTTTTACATTTCCTTTTACCTCATGTGTTTGATCATTCAGGCTAACCTTGATATCATAATTTGCTGCATTTTGCCAATATTGATGTCCTGGCTTGCCAGAAGCTGAACGATAAACCGAACCGGTATTGTTATAAAAAACAGGGTTGAAAGCCGCTTTATAATCATATTTTGATTCAACCTTTGTCGCTTGCGGTGCCTGGGTTTGGGCATTTGCTGTTGTGGCTAATAATAAGGCAGCAGCAAATGGAATTAGCATGTTCTTTCTCATAAATTATTTAAGTTTATTGTGGTACTCTTCTTCATTGAATCCGAGAAGAAGTCCTTTTTTGGTTTCTATCAATGGTCTTTTGATCATGGAATTATTGGCCAATAGCACTTGGTTCGCACTTTTGGCATCGGTTACTTGGGCTTGTTCTTCCGGACTTAGCTTACGCCAAGTCGTTCCTTTTTTGTTCACTAAACTTTCCCAGCCCAATTCCTTCTCCCACTTCAGCAATTGGGCCTCTGTTGCAGGTTCTTTTTTATAATCATGGAATTCATAAGCAATTTGGTTTTCATTCAACCAGTCTAAAGCTTTTTTAACTGTATTGCAATTCTTGATTCCGTAAACTTGTAGCATATTTAAATTGTTTCCATGTGAATATTGAAAGCTAAAGATATTAATTTATCTCAAAAGAAGTTTCGTGTATAGGGAATTTTACGGCATATTTTAATAGTGTATTTTATACACTATATTTCTTTGAATCTAAAAAAAACTTTATCTTTATTTTATTAAAGAAACTAAGATAGAAAAACTATGAGCCTAAAAGATTTCAAAGGTGTTTTAACTGGAGATCAAGTACAAGAATTATTTGAAATTGCGAAGCAACATAACTTTGCATTGCCAGCTGTAAATGTCATCGGAACGGATTCGATCAATGCTGTTATGGAGACTGCTAAGAAAGTGAACTCTCCTGTAATTATTCAATTATCAAATGGTGGTGCACAATTCTATGCTGGAAAATCATTGAACAATGATGGTTTGCAGGCTTGTATTTTAGGTGCAGTATCTGCAGCTCAACACGTTCATTTGTTGGCAGAGCATTATGGGGTTGCAGTAATGTTACATACCGACCATGCTGCTAAAAAATTACTTCCTTGGATCGACGGATTATTGGATGCTGGCGAGAAATTCTATGCTCAACATGGTAAACCTTTATTCTCTTCGCACATGTTGGATTTATCTGAAGAGCCAATCGAGGAGAATATCGAAATCTCTAAAAAATATTTAGAGCGCATGAAGCCTCTTGGTATGACGGTAGAGATTGAATTGGGTGTAACAGGTGGTGAAGAAGATGGTGTGGACAACTCTGATGTGGACAGCTCTAAACTTTATACCCAACCTGAAGAAGTAGCTTATGCTTATAAAGAGCTATCTGAAGTTTCGGATAAATTTACGGTTGCTGCTGCTTTTGGAAATGTACATGGCGTATATAAACCAGGTAATGTGAAATTGCAACCTATTATTCTACATAATTCCCAAGAATATATCCGTGAGAAATTCAATTTAACAGCGGAAAAACCGGTTAACTTTGTATTCCATGGTGGTTCTGGTTCAAGTCCGGAAGAAATCAAGGAAGCGATCTCTTATGGTGCGATTAAAATGAACATTGATACCGATATGCAATGGGCTTTCTGGGATGGTGTTCGTGCTTATGAAGAAAAGAACCATGCTTACCTTCAAGGCCAAATCGGAAATCCTGAAGGTTCTGACTCGCCTAACAAAAAATATTATGATCCACGCGTATGGTTGCGTAAGGGTGAGGAAGCATTCGTTACTCGTTTAACACAGGCGTTTGAAGAATTGAATGCTATTGATGTAAACAGTAAATTATAATTCTACATCTACCGGTTTTATTTAAAACCATTTTTTAAAATATAATAAGGCAGGTTTAATCGAAAGGTTAAACCTGCTTTTTTGTTGTCATATCACCATCAAAAATGTTTGTGGTCATTATTTTTTCCAATAATTATCGTTAATATTACCATATAAGGATTAGGACATGTATAAGGATAGATTTATTAATTTCCTGAAGTTTGAAAAGCGGTATTCTGCCCATACCATCACAGCTTATGAGATGGAAGTGGAAAACCTGTTGAAATTCCTGGAATCCGAGAACATGCCTTTTGAGGAAGTGGACTACAAGTTTCTCCGATATTATTTCTCGACCTTGCGGGAGCAGGGGAAAGAGCCAAGCTCTGTGAACAGGGCCATCTCCTCGATCAAATCCTATTATAAATTTTTGGTTCGCGAGGAGCTGATCGCCAAGAACCCGATGGCCTTGATCAAGGCCATGAAAACTGCCAAGCGATTGCCGGTAGTGGTGGAGAAGGAGAAGATGGTGAAATTATTGGAGCAATTGGATCAGGAAGCGGAGGATTTTGAAAGCCGCAGAGATTTCATTGTCCTGGAATTGCTTTTTGGGACAGGGATTCGGTTGGCGGAATTGTTAAAAATAAAGGAGTCGGATATTGATCTTTATAATAAAAAAATACTTATATTCGGAAAAAGGAGCAAAGAGCGTTTTGTTCCGATACACAAAACCTTGGTTGGGGAGTTAGAAAAATACCTGCAACAAAAAAAAGCACAGCAATTCCAAAACATTTCGGAAGAATTGATCGTTAGCAAAGAAGGGAAGCCTGCATATGCAAAGATGATTTACCAGATCGTAAAAAAGTATCTGAGTATGATTACTTCGCAGAAAAAAAGGAGTCCTCACGTATTGAGACATACTTTTGCAACTGCCCTTTTAGATAACGGCGCTGATTTGAACGCAATTAAAGAATTATTGGGCCACGCTGGATTAACTGCAACACAAGTATATACGCATAATTCAGCCGAGCGATTGAAATCAATTTATAAACAAGCACATCCAAAAGCTTAAAAAAAGGAGGAAAAATGAACATTACAGTGCAATCAATTAAGTTTAATGCTGACAGTAAACTAATCGAGTTCATTAAGAAGAGGTCTGAGAAATTGAATCAATTTTTAGACAACATCATTGAAGGGGTTTGCTACCTCAGATTAGAAAATGTGGATGACGAAGCCAATAAGGTCGTCGAGCTAAAATTTAATGTACCTGGCAACCAACTTTTTGCCAAAGCACAGGCTAAGAGTTTTGAAGAAGCAACAGATATTGCCATTGAATCCATCAGGCGTCAAATAAATAAACATAAAACCAAAACAAGAACGGCAACCAGTAATCATAAAGAATTACTGAACGAAGAAGAAGAATTTTAAGGAAAAAGCCCTCGGTAGAGGGCTTTTTTTTTAGTATTTAGTAGTTAGTATTTAGTAGTTAGACTTTGTATGGCGGCTAATATTTTCTACCAAGATTTTGCAACATAGGTCTTAATACTAAATATTCACTACTAAATATTCACTACTAAATACTCACTACTAAATACTCACTACTAACTACTAAATACTTTCCTGCCATAGGTCTAAATACTAACTACTAAATACTCACTACTAAATACTCACTACTAACTACTAACTACTAAATACTTTCCTGCCATAGGTCTAAATACTAACTACTTTATACTAAATACTCCAACACAATTTGGATTAATTCTTAATAATATTTAGATTTGTTCCAAATTAAAGGAAAAAGCAGATGATTTGTCCAGTAGCCAGTTTCGAGGAGATTTTTCAGACAGCGCAAGGTGCAGTATATCAGTGTAGTAGAAAGAATTGTTATTGGTTGGATTTCCAGGGGGAGGCTACGCCATTTAAAGTGCGAGACTTTTTCCAGTTCAAAAAAACAATAGATAGTATTGATGTGGAAGCCATGCTAAACAATTCTTCCAGATCTTTTGATTTTGAAATTATTATGCCTTTTCGCTCGGAAAGGATTTTTATTCTGGCTGTGGAGGATGTACTTAAACTTCAAGAGCTCTTGGCAGGAGCTAAGTTTATGATCGAATTGAATAGTGAAATCAAAGCTTGTCTTCAACAAAAAGCGGTATTAGCCTGGTAAGTTTGTCATCGAAATACTATTCTTTGTCATTCCATTCTCATTCTTTGTAATTATACTGATTCTAAATAAATTAGCCATTTAAACGTTTAATTTAGACTGAATTTGTATAGCAGATTTTTTCGATAAATTTTTTTAAATAGCCGTATCTTTGATATGTCAGTTAGAGGGAATGTATCCTTCAGAACTTAAAATATATTAAAATGAAAGATCTATTAAAATTAAAAACATCCATCTCCGAAGAGATCGAGAACATATTGAACGCACAGGTTAAGATTGAAGCACATGCATCTGCATTGTACTTATCCATGTCTGCTTGGTGTGATGATCAAGGATTAGATAATGCAGCAGCATTCTTCTCTAAACAATCCAATGAAGAACGTGAGCATATGTTGAAGATTTTCAATTATATATCTGCACGTGGTGGTCGTTCCATCTCTCCAGAAGTAACCAACGTTCCTGTTGATTTCGAATCTTTCAGAGGTGTATTTGAACAAACATTAGAGCAAGAAATGTTCGTAACAGAGCAGTTTAACAAAATTGCTGACAAATGTTTCAAAGCAAAAGATTTCGTAACATTCAACTTTATCCAATGGTTCTTAGAAGAGCAGGTAGAAGAAGAATACATTGCACGTCGTATCCTTGAATTGTTCGATGTAATCGGCGAAGAAGGTACCGGTCGTTGGGAAATTGATCGTCATTTAGTTAAAGTAACATTCGACGGCGAATAATCTCCGCGTAAAAAATAAAGAAAAACGGGCTAAAAGTAATTTTTAGCCCGTTTTTTTATACAATTATTTTAAGTTTAAACGTTTTAATGGTAAATTGAGTTTGAAGTATTATTTATTGAAATAAGGAAACATTATAGTTTAATATCTGTGCGAATAATCCTTTCTATAACGATGGCCATTCTGCTGTTCTCGACAGTCTTTCTGAAGGCGTATGCCCAAGAAAACCATCGCAGCATAGAAGGATTGGTCGTAGATACTTCCGGCTTAGGCTTAAAAGGGGTCAATATCCGCCTTGTGGGTGAACAGGATACGCTTAAGACCGTTACTGACAACAATGGATTCTATCAACTCAAGGGGATAAACGGAAAAGTAGTTAATATTTCTTACAGTATGTTTGGTTTGCAGATTGTAAACCGCAGTTATGTTTTCAAGAAGTTTGTAGATCAGATCTATGCCCCCAAAATCAGCATGTTTCCACAATTAAACCTGATCGATGAAGTTAGGATCCTAAAAGTCATTCCAGTTATAAATCGCGGAGATACCATCCAATTTAATATGCGAGCTTTTAGTGTGCCTGAAAAAGCGATGTTGGAAGATGCATTGAAAATAATCCCTGGCTTTCAGGTATTAAGGGATGGTACCACTTATTTCAATGGTCGAATGATCACATCGGTACAGGTCGATGGAAGGAAGTTCTTTGATGGTAACCTATTGATGGCCACGAAGAACCTCCCTGCCGATTTTGTGAAGCATCTGGAGGTTATCGATGACTATGGGGATGTTTCTCAAGAAAAAGGGATCAAGAACTCAGAACCTGAAAAGATCATCAATATCGTACTGGAAGATAATAAAAAGAAGATCACTTTCGGACAAGCAACCTTAGGCGGTGGAACCAGCGAAAGGTATATCGGTAGTGTCGGAGTCAATAAATTCAACGATGGCCAGGAAATTTCGGTGGTCACATCGGTCAATAACACCAATACCAGTCTGTTTACTTTCGGTAGCCCAGATGGGGCAGGAGGCAGATCTTCCGGATTGGGGGATGTGGGAGATTTTTCCGATCAATCCGATGGATTGAACAAGTTGTCCTCCATTGGTATCACCTTCTCCCAGAACCTTAATAAGTACATCTCCTTATCTGGGGGATATACTTACCAGAACAGACAGAACATTACCGAGGGTAATTCTTTGCTGACCTCCTCCTATTATGGCTATAAGATCAATAAAAAGGAAGATTTTGAACGAAAAATGGATGATAATTTCCATAGGGTACAGCTGGAAATAAATTCTACCCTAAAAAACCAGGATATTTTAAAGATTGTCCCTAAACTATCCTTCAATCGTTCCTATAACTATAACCTTAAGTCCTCCAATCTGAGCAATTACCGGATCAGGGAGCGCGGAAGTTATAATGATACCTCTACCACCACGAATCCCAATGCGGAATTCTCCATGCTCTATTCGAAATATTTTAAGAAGAGCAAACGGAAATTAGTGGCAGATGGAAGGATATCCTACCAATCCTTAGATAAAGATGAAAACATCAGGGAAGATTATGTAATCTACGATTCTACAGGCATTGAACCTGTTATCAATTTCTTTGAACAGAAGCAATTGGTTGATTCCCGCAACAATACCAGCTCAATGAAAGGCTCTGTTTCCTATGTGGAGCCATTTTTTGACCATAGTCTTTTAGAGGTATTATACGATATTGATGTGACCAATATCGAGGCAAGACGAGCCGTACGGAATCCCATCGGCGATGGCGGGGGATGGGTAGACTCCCTGGGTATCGATTATGCCTATCAATTCAAGAGTTATAAAACGGGTTTAAACTATCAGTATGAGCCGAATGAACGATTCCGCGTCAATATGGGCTTTTCTGTTCAACCGGTATCCTTATCCGGAAAGATTGAGGGGGATACGATTACCCATGAATATAGCAATGTCAACCTGGTTCCTACGACTAATCTCCGGTATCGATTTTCCAAGAATTTTGAAATGGAACTGAATTACTTGGGAAAAAATATCCAACCGAATTTCCTTCATATCTCGCCAGTACGGGATAACTCCAATTCCAGGAATATCATCGTCGGAAATCCATCCCTGAAAGCCGAATTCTACAATCGTTTTTCAACCTCTCTCAAGAAGTTTGTCACCAACAAAGGACAATATTTCGAAACTAATTTTGCTTATACCTTTATTAATAATAAGATCGTCAGTTCGAAGAAGTCCCTGTCGAACGAAACTGTTCAGGAAACGACATACGAAAATACAGATGGTTATTATGATGTAAAATGGAATTACTATTTCAATACCCCGTTCCTGAACGATAATTTTCAAATGGATATTTCGGGAAATATCGATTACCTGAATAATCTATCCTTTGTAAACGAATTGAAAAGCACCACCAGGCAATTATTGTACAACCAGAACCTGATCCTGAGGTACAACTGGAACCAATATTTCGAATCAGTATTCAATAGCAATTATTTCTTGAACAGAGCCACCTATGAGCTCCCATACAAGAACAAGATTGCTGCCCATTCCTTCCTGTTGAGTCTTGGCGGAAGGGGCTATATCAATGATAAATTTATGGTTGGAACGGAGATGTCCCAAAAATTCTACAAAGGCTATGTTTCTGAAATATCCGATGTTAATCCAACGATCATCAATGCCTATGTAGAATATAACTTTTTAAAGAACAATATGGCAATGCTCCGGTTTCAATGTTTTGATATGTTGGATCAGAACAAGAACGTAGGCATTATCACCGAATATGTAGGAAACGATGTGTTCGAATCCAGAAACAATCGTTTGGGGAGATATTTTATGCTCACCTTGAACATGCGTCTACAGAGTTATCCAAATAAAAAATAATGCAAGCAGCGATTATCACCGAATACGGTGGACCCGAAGTATTGAGAATAGAAACCCAGGAAGATCCACAGCCCGCAGCAAATGAAGTGCTTTTACGTGTAAAGGCTGCAGGGATCAACAGACCCGATGTTTTCCAAAGGAAAGGGAATTATCCAGCTCCTCAAGGGGTATCTAATGATATTCCAGGCTTAGAAGTTTCCGGGATAATAAAAAGTCTGGGTAAAGATGTACAGGGCTTGTCGGTAGGCAATGAGGTATTCGCTTTATTAGCTGGTGGAGGATATGCAACGGAGGTCTGCGTGGCTGCTGAACTTTGTATCCCAAAACCAAAAAGCATCAGTTTTGAGGAGGCCGCTTGTTTTCCGGAGACCTTATTCACGGTTTGGCACAACCTCTTTCAACGCGGCAACTTAAAGGAAGGAGATAAAGTGTTGATCCATGGGGGATCAGGTGGCATTGGTTCCATGGCTATTCAATTGGCTAAACTGTTCGGTGCGACCGTCTATACTACCGTTGGTTCTGCTGAAAAAGCCGAATTTGCAAAGCAGCTAGGTGCAGACAATGTCATTAACTACCAAGAAGAAGATTTTGAAGAAGTATTAAAAGATAAAAAGATCAATTTGATCCTTGATAGCATAGGCGGAACTTATTTCAATAAGCATATCCAACTATTGGAACCCGATGGAAGACTGATCCACATCAATGCCGTACAAGGTGCAAAAGTAGAACTGAACCTGCTCAAGATGATGCAGAAGAGGATATGGATTTCGGGATCAACCCTGCGAAGCAGAGACCTGAATTTTAAAATAAACCTAACATTAGAAATAAAAAACAAAATCTTACCATTCATTGAATCGCGTAAATTAGTACCTGCCGTAACCCAAGTTTTCCCATTTGAAGAGGTTTCTGCCGCACATTTATTTTTTGATAGCCCTGAACAATACGGTAAAATAGCGCTTAAAATGTATAGCTAAATACTTTTAGCATTAGGTTTTGTAGTTTTTTTTGTTATTTTTATGAAAAGAAAATAACCTATTTTAAAACAGACTATGAACTTAAGATTTTTAACCACATTACTTTTGATCGGCGGAAGTATTTGCTCCAGCTTCGCACAGAAGGTAGGGAAGATAGATCGTCCGATCGATATGGTAAGTACGCTAGTCGGTACACAATCAACCTATTTCCTATCCAGCGGGAATACCTATCCAGCCATTGCACTCCCTTGGGGAATGAATTTCTGGAGCCCTCAAACGGGAAAAATGGGCGATGGATGGATGTACACCTATACAGCGGAAAAGATTAGAGGTATCAAACAGACCCATCAACCATCACCTTGGATGAATGATTACGGGCAATTTTCTATTATGGCGATGGTGGGCAACAAAACCTTCGACCAGGATAAGAGAGCCAGCTATTTTTCCCATAAGGCAGAAACCGCTAAACCGCATTATTATTCGGTATACTTAGCCGATTATGATACCAAGGTAGAAGTTACACCTACCGAAAGAGCTTCCTATTTTCGTTTTACCTTTCCTAAAACCAACGAGGCCTATGTTTTAATAGACGCTTTCGACAAAGGGTCTTATGTAGAGGTACTTCCTCAGGAACAGAAGATAATAGGCTATACCACCCGAAACAGCGGCGGAGTACCTAAGAATTTCAAAAATTACTATGTACTGGAGTTCGATCGTCCATTTGCCAACCTAGCTACCTTTGCAGATTCAGCGCTTGTTGATGGACGCTTGAAGATCCAAGCCAACCATGTGGGTGCCTTAGTAGGATTCCAAACGGCCAATGCGGGCGAGAAAGTTCATGTTAAAGTAGCTTCTTCTTTTATCAGTCCAGAACAAGCCCTCCTAAACCTGAAAGAATTGGACGGCGTAACGTTCGACGAACAGGTTAAAAAAGGGGAGGATATCTGGAACAAGGAATTGAGTAAGATCGAGGTTGAAGGTGGAACCATCGATCAGATGCGTACCTTTTATTCCAGCCTATACCGTTCCTTGTTGTTCCCAAGAATGTTCTACGAGATCAATGCGCAAGGACAGGTGATGCATTATTCACCATACAACGGTCAGGTCCTTCCGGGCTATATGTTTACCGATACAGGTTTTTGGGACACCTTCAGGTGTTTGTTCCCATTCCTGAACTTAATGTATCCAGAGATCAATGAAAAGATGCAGGAAGGATTGGCAAATGCTTACCGCGAGGGCGGATGGTTGCCGGAGTGGGCAAGCCCTGGCTATAGGAACATCATGGTGGGCAATAATTCTGCTTCTGTAGTGGCTGATGCCTGGATGAAGGGCGTGCGGTCAAAAGATATTGAAGTGCTCTACGAAGCGGTAAAAAAGGGCGCCAATAACGCTGGACCTATTACGGCAGTAGGTAGGGCAGGTGCGGAATATTATAATGAACTCGGCTATGTGCCTTATGATGTAAAGATCAATGAGAACGCCGCAAGAAGTTTGGAATATTCCTATGATGATTTTGCGATCTACCAATTGGCAAAATCATTGGATAAATCCAAAGAGGATCAATCATTCTATAAAAAACGTGCTTACAATTACGAGAAATTGTACGATCCAGCTACGGGATTGATGCGTGGAAAAAATAAGGATGGTTCCTGGTCAACCCCATTCAACCCATTCAAATGGGGGGATGCATTTACCGAAGGAAACAGCTGGCATTACAGCTGGTCGGTATTCCAGGATATCGAAGGATTAGCCAATTTGATGGGTGGACACCAAGCAATGGAAATCAAACTGGATTCCGTATTCTCCTTACCACCGGTATTTGATGATAGTTATTATGGTTTTCCGATCCATGAGATCCGTGAAATGCAGATCGCCAATATGGGACAATATGCGCATGGAAACCAGCCGATCCAACATATGATCTACCTGTACAATCATGTTGGTGCTCCTTGGAAAGCACAGTATTGGCTGCGTGAAACAATGAACAGAATGTATTCACCAAACCCCGATGGTTACTGTGGCGATGAAGATAATGGGCAGACATCCGCTTGGTATGTATTCTCAGCTATTGGATTCTATCCAGTAACACCTGCGACCGATGAATATGTCCTTGGATCTCCAATCTTTGACAAGGTAACCCTTAAATTGAGCAATGGTAAAAAGGTGGTGCTCGAAACCAAGAACAATTCCGATGCGAACAGGTATATCCAACAATTAAAATGGAATGGCAAGAACTACACGAAAAATTACCTGAACCACAGCGAGTTGGTAAAAGGCGCTAACCTGGTTTTTGATATGGGTGCAGAACCCAATAAAAAACGTGGAGTTACGAAAGCAGACCTTCCATTCTCCTTGAGTAAAGACGATAAATAATTAATAATTGCAGCTAAACAATAACGTCTGAAGAGTAATCTTCAGGCGTTTTTTTTGGCCATAAAAAAACGCTTGGGGTTAGACCAAGCGTTGCTAATTCTTTACATGTATACATCCGAATAACTCGGATCATCATTTTAATTAAAAATCATCATCGTCATCATCCATGTCATCAAACCCGCCGATAGAGTCGATATCATCCAATCCGAAATCATCGTCATCATCATAGATATCATCCGAATCATCATCAGGACCGTTGAAATTCATTACTCTTTCATCAACCGTTAATTCTGTTTCCATTTCTTGCATTGTAGCCATGTTCTTTATTATGATACTTACTTTATTAACGTAAAATTATAGAAGAAAATCCATTTGAAAAATATTTTTTTAAAATTATTTTAACATGAAAAAAAAAGCAAATATGCAAGAATTTATTCAACGATTTCTCCGATGCTATTTTCCTCAGCCACAATATCTTTCAGTTGCGGTAGGTCTTTTACGCTGTTGAGGCCAAAATGATTCATAAATTGTCCACTAGTGGCATATAAGATTGGCTTACCAATACTGTCGGCTTTCCCCGCAATTTGTATCAATCCTTTGTCCAATAAACGTTGGATGGAGTAATCGCAATTCACGCCCCGGATCTGTTCCACCTCTAGTTTTGTAATAGGCTGGCGATAAGCAATAATAGCCAAGGTTTCCAAAGCCGCCTGGCTCAATTTCCTTTTCTCCTTATGCAGCTGCAATTGGTTGATCGCATCGTGGTAGACCGGTTTGGTCAAAAACTGCAATTGATCATTGATGTTGGCCAATAACAGCGCTTGATCCTCCGATGCATACTTCTCTTTCAGCCTACCGATCATTTCCGCCAATTCGGTCTTGGAAATTTCAATAGCCAAAGCTTCCTGCAAAACCTCCCTTAAATCCTTCTGACTGATGCCTTCTGCCGAAGCGAAAATAATCGCTTCTATATTTAATAGTATATCCTTCAAAACCTAATCAAACTGTGTAACAATTAATAATCGATGACCTGTTCTTCCATTTGGGATGGTATTTCCCTGAATTGATAGGTCTGCGTACGCAACTGCGGCTCAAAACCTGCCTCGATGATCGCATCCTGAATGGATTTGGAGGTGAAACGGTGTGGTGCACCAGCAGCCGAAACCACGTTTTCCTCGATCATAATGGAACCAAAATCATTCGCACCGGCCTGCAGACAGATTTGGGCGGTCTGTTTTCCGACCGTCAACCAAGAAGCCTGAATGTTCTTCACATTCGGAAGCATGATCCGGCTCAAAGCAATCATACGGATGTATTCATCCGGTGTCACATCATTCGTAATCCCTCTCAGGCGTTTTAATAGGGTTCCATCATCTTGGAATGGCCAAGGAATAAAGGCTATAAAACCGTAATGATCAGCTGGTTTTTCGCTCTGAACCTCACGGATCCAAACCAGGTGCTCAAAACGTTCCTCAATGGTTTCTATATGTCCAAACATCATGGTTGCTGATGTAGGTAGGTTGATCTTATGTGCAGCACGCATCACATCCAGCCATTCTTGACCACCACATTTGCCCTTCGAGATCAATCGACGGACACGGTCGTTCAAGATTTCAGCACCAGCACCCGGTAGGGAATCCAATCCGGATTCTTTGAGGGCAGTGAGTACTTCAATATGGCTCATGCCTTCTAATTTAGCGATATGCGCTATTTCAGGTGGGCCTAGGGAGTGTAACTTTAAGGTAGGGTATAGCTCCTTCAATTGCTTGAACAGATTAGCATAGAAGGAAAGACCCAAATCCGGATGATGTCCACCCTGTAACAGCAATTGATCACCACCAAAACGGAAGGTTTCCTCAATCTTTTGCTTATAGGTTTCGATATCCGTAATATAGCTTTCTTCATGGCCTGGACGGCGGAAGAAATTACAGAATTTACAGTTGGCAATACACACATTGGTGGTATTAACATTCCGGTCGATCTGCCAGGTCACCTTGCCATGGGGCACCTGAATTTTGCGAAGCTCATTGGCAACAAACATCAAGTCTGCTGTTGCTGCTTCATGATATAGAAAGATTCCTTCTTCCTTGGTTAAGAAGTCGAAATTCAGTGCACGTTCTAATAAATTATTTACATTCATCACGAACAAAGATACGGAGCTTTTCATGAAATTTAATATATACTTAACACCTTTGCGTTAATTTATTGTTTATATTTAAACAACACTACAAATAAGCTCAAAGGAGGCAAAATGCGCGCAGAAACCATTCACATTGAACGTACTTACCCTATTTCTGCAGAGAAGTTATGGAAAGCATTGACGGACAAACAGACCATGAAAGATTGGTTTTTCGAAATCCCAAACTTCAGCACGGAAGAAGGGGCAGAATTTGAGTTTTACAAAAGCAATACGGGTGGCCAACAGCTACACCAATGCCAGGTCATCGAGACCAAGGCTCCGGAGATTTTTAAGTTCACTTGGCGACATCCAAAACAGAGTGAAGGCACTTCCATTATTACCTGGCGTTTAATCCCTCGTCGCGGCGCAACCACCTTGCACCTGACCCATGAAGGTTTGGAGAATTTTAAAGATGCGGGAGAGAATTTTTCGCAGGATAAGTTCGAATCGGGTTGGGAAAAATTACTGGGCGAATCCCTAAATAAATTTTTAGAAAGAAGATAATTCAATTTATTTGATACATTTACGTTCTATACTGAGGGTATACTTAACCTTTGGTCTTAAACCTATATCGTATCATCTATGAAGAAAATATTCTCCAGCCTCTATGTTCAGGTCATCCTTGGAATTGTAATCGGTATTCTCTGCGGTATATTTTACCCTGATTTTGCGGTCAAACTGAAACCTCTTGGTGATGGCTTTATCAAGCTCATCAAAATGGTTATTGCGCCATTGATTTTCAGTTCCATTGTAATCGGGATTGCCGGCATGCAGGATATCAAGAAGGTTGGGAAGATAGGCCTTAGTTCCTTGATCTATTTTGAGGTGATGACCACCATCGCCCTGATCATAGGATTGGTATTTGTCAATTGGATCCAACCAGGAACGGGGATGAACATTGATCCGGCAAGTCTAGACCCTGCCGCAGTATCCTCCTATGTAAAGCAATCGGAGGAACATAAGACCATAATGGACTTTATCATCAGCATCATCCCCCATAATGTTATTGCTGCTGTGGCATCCGATAACCTCTTGCAGGTCCTGGTTTTTGCGGTCTTGTTTGGTATTGGCTTGACTAAGATCGGGGAGAAAAATGCAGAGCCTGTACTGAACGTGCTGCAGTCTTTTCTGAAAGGAATCTTTGCAGTCATCAAAATGATCATGTACCTGGCACCGATCGGAGCCATGGGCGCCATCGGTTTTACGATAGGTAAATATGGGGTAGAGGCCCTTTCTTCCTTAGGTATGTTGATGATCAGTTTTTATCTCACCTGTATTGTCTTTATTGTATTTGTTATCGGCGCGGTATTGTATTTCTATGTCAAGGTGAATGTTTTTCAACTATTGAAGTACATCAAAGAGGAATTATTGATCGTATTAGGTACATCTTCCTCCGAATCGGCACTTCCAGGGCTGATGCAGAAATTAGAGGATGCGGGTTGTTCCAAACCGATAGTGGGATTAGTAATACCTACGGGTTATTCTTTCAATCTGGATGGAACCTGTATCTATCTGACCATGGCGGCCGTATTTATATCCCAAGCGCTGAACATGCATTTAACCTTAGAACAGGAAATTACGCTTTTATTGGTGCTTTTGCTCACTTCGAAAGGGGCGGCAGGCGTAACGGGAAGTGGATTTGTCACCTTGGCTGCCACCTTGCCGGTGGTTGGCCATGTTCCTGTGGAAGCGGTAGGATTGATCTTGGGGATTGATCGTTTTATGAGCGAGGCTAGGGCATTAACGAATATCATAGGCAATGCCGCAGCTACGTTGGTGGTTGCCAAATACGAGAAAGGATTGGATGAGGCCATGTTGCATGAAAAATTGGGAGGCGGACAGGTAGAAAATGCATAGTAGGTCAAACATTTTAACAAAAAAATGCTTATTCCATACAGAATAGGCATTTTTTTATGGATTTAAAATCGAATGAACCTTTTTGGTTAATAAAAAATGGATTGTTGCAATCCTATCCTTCCCTAAGGGAAGATATCAGCTGTGATGTATTGGTAGTTGGATCGGGAATTACCGGTAGTCTCATCGCCCATCAATGTATAGCCGATGGTTATGATACGGTGGTCATCGATAAACGGGAAATTGTTAATGGAAGCTCTTCAGCAACCACTTCCATGTTACAATACGAAATCGATGTTCCCCTTTTTGAATTGAAAGGGATGATTGGTGAAGAAGCTGCGCAGGAATGTTATAAAGCCTGTGGAGAATCGATTCTGAACCTGCAGGAGATTGCTAAAAAGATAAATTCCAAAGCCGGGTTTAAACGAAAGAAATCCTTGTACTATGCCAGCCGAAAGGCCGATGTACAAGGATTGAAAAAGGAATTTGAAGCCCGCAAGGAGGCCGGTTTTAAGGTTAAATGGTTGGAAGAAGAAGAGATTAACAAACAATATGAAATTTTCCAATGCCATGGAGGAATCCTTTCCGATCTAGGGGGAAGTGTGGATGCCTTTTATCTGGCGCATGAATTATTGCAGTATAATGTGAAGGAAGGCCTACGGGTTTATGATAATAATGAATTAATAAAAGTAACTTCCAAAAGAGGCTTTGAACTGGCGGAGATGGAAACAGGTTGCCATATCAAAGCCAAGAAGATCATCTATTGTGTGGGTTTTGAAAGTGCGACTATGATTCCTGAAAAGTTTGTGGATCTTTTAAGCACCTATGCGATCGTTTCCGAAGTAGACCATACCTTAAATAAAGCCTATAAAGACCTGTTGATCTGGAATACTTCCGATCCCTATCTGTACATGCGGACCACGGATGACGACCGTTTTTTAATAGGGGGAGAGGATGAGGAATTTCATGACCCGATCAAACGGGATGAGCTGATCGAAAAGAAATCGGATAAACTATACAAGTCGTTTAAGAAGATTTTTGTGGGCAGGGAATTCTATCCGGATTTTCGTTGGGCCGGAACTTTTGGTTCGACCAAAGATGGCCTTCCTTACATTGGGGAGCATCCTAAATTTAAGAATTCCTATTTCGTGCTGGGATTTGGCGGAAACGGGATTACCTTTTCGGTTACCGGAATGGAAATGGTATCGGATTGGATGAAAGGAAAAGAACATCCTTTATCGACCTATTTTGCCTTTGGAAGGTAGTCAAAGAATAAAAAAATCTGAGAACAAGACAAAATCAAAAGAGGTTGACTAATTCTAGCCAACCTCTTTCTCTAAAAAGTTATCTTTTTTTCTTTCTTAAAGCTCATCACTAAAAGTAAAAATAGAAATAACCTTTTCTTTATATACATAACGATGTAAATATCCAGTTATTGTGCAATTGTATATTTTTTTTTCAATTATTTTATTTCTGATAGCTTGAATTGTTCTTTTAATTGCTTCGGAATAGGAAATGCCATACTAGACCAATCCATTTTAAAGCTCAGCGTATTCCCTTTTTTATCCTTTAGTTTCAGTTGGTCTCCAATGAATTCAGCTTCTTGAGCTTCTACACGTGCGAAAGTTTTGTAGCCATCATCTTCTTTGAATGCCAATTCAAAATGATCATCTACTTTGTTTGCTTTCCAATAGGGGGCTTTATTTCCCGAGGACATCATAGGTGAAGCAAAAAAATCGGCATGGGAAAGTCCGATATCATCATTTGGATATTTTGACTGTAGGTAATTGAACAGGATGTCTTCTACCGATCGATCTTTGATGGCTATCGTTTGGAGGACTTTTAGGTTACTATCTAGCACCCTTAAACTATCCTGATCCTTAACAGCAGCGACATCAAAAGATTCATCGTAATAGAAATGCCAAGGAACTAATCCGAGGGCACTGAAAAAGTCCCCTTTTAGAATGGGCTAAAAAAAGGAGTGGAAAACAACAGTTTTCTGCTCCTTTTTTCGTATCTTAAAGTAGGCTTTAACGGATATCAGGAT
>NZ_JAYLLN010000051.1:0-20473 GCF_037126265.1 Sphingobacterium tenebrionis | reverse complement strand
CTATTCTTGATATGAGGAGTGATTTAAAAATGTCTATCGAAGCACATAAATGTAACGTTACAGGGTGTAATGGTCTTGTAGTTTTTGAGAATGCTGATTTTGATTTACAAAAACCCGAAACGATTAAAGGAGTTTATGCCCTGGATAACCCGGCTTGTAACGTGTGTGGTAAGGAATTTTTAGTAGTACCTAGCTATTCTGTTATTGATTTTGATGAAGATACACAAGAATTCGAGGAAATTCAACCTGCTTGTATAACAGAGTGGCAAAAACAAAAGATTTAAACGAAATTAGTTTTCTATCACAAGGGGATGGGATTAATGCAAGAAAGAATAGATGAATTAAACGCTGAAATGGAACAAGCTATAGATAAAAAAAGAATCCTTGAAAATTTCATTGCTGAAAGTATCATTAATAAACAAGAAATTCCGGAAGTTGTTTTAGTTACTTTAGGACAAGAAATTCGCAGGTTAAAAAGAGTTGTTAAGGATTGTAAATTCAGATTGGCAACGTATAAATAAAAGCGTTGTTCAGGCAGAAAGGAGGGATATCATGCCATTCGTAATACGTGGTGACGGGTTCATATTAACTGAACCAGGAGAAGAAAAAGAATTAGAATTTGAAACATATGAGGAAGCAGAGCGTACGCTTCAACTTATACAATTCCCTATGCATAACCCAAATGCAAAAATAATTGAAATTTAATTTTTAATGTGACGAAAATACCACCACATTGTGTGATAGGGTGTAAAAAATGGAGGTGCGAGTAGATGAATGAATTACGAATCGATGGAGCAGTCCTAGATTATAAGGATTGTGCAGAAACGCAAAATGAATTATTTAACAAGTTAATCCGCTTTATAGAATTAAAAGCACATCAAACACGTAAGGATCGTATTGAAGTTATTAATGCGTGTGACTATTGCGGACATGCATTACAAAAACCCTATGACTCCTTTGCAAGTGAAGTAAATCCTTCTGATATATGGTATATATCCATACTAGATGAAAATGAAGAAGACTGGCTAAAAATTATGGGTGAAGATGCTGATTTCACTCAAGAACAAATACTGATTTATCGTTGTCAGGCATGTGGTAAATGGGAGATTTGTAACGACGGTTAACTATTAGAATATGGTTCTTTATTTTGGAGTAGGTACCTGAAACATATTTTAAACAAAGGGGAAATGAGTATGTATTATGCAAATGAAGATCATAAACGTAATTATTTAAGATTATTAACTGAAAAAGGAATTAAACACGGTAAAGATCCTGAATATGAAGCAGCATTTTATATCACTGCTTACCCTGAAATTCACAAGTGTTTTAACTGGAATGAATTTGAAACGGAATATTCGCCATTAGGAGCGTTATTGTCTAAGGAACAACAACAAGGAGTAAGTACAGCTCCATTGACTAGTTCTACTTTACCACTGGTACAAGCAGGACAATCGCTATTCAACGGATATAAAGTAAATTTATCGGATCTTGCTTTATACAACGAAGAACTGTTCAATGTTTTTGTGCAAGCTTGTAAAATACGCGGAGGAATATAAAACAAAAAAAGCCGTCATTTGACGGCTCTTATTTTTATTTATCTTCATACCACCATTTTTTACGATCAAGGTATTCTTTCATTGCTTTTAATTGTGTATCACTCGTAGGATCTGTTACTACGAACATTAATCCGTCTCCTTTGAGTATAAATGTACCTGTCATATTAAGAGATTTCATAGCTCCTGCTACATCAGGGACCTCATATGGTGAGAACGCTCCTGTTTGAATTATGTTTTGTTTAGTCGATGGAGTTGCTACATTCCCACTACCACCAACTCTTTGTCCAGTTAGAGCATATACAACCGAGTTAGCAATATTATCTACATGCCACTTCGACATATCCGCATCATTATCGATGAATCCAAGTTCGATTAAGATTGCTGGTGCTTTGGTTTCAGTCAGCACATAGAGATCAGTACGCTTTTTCGCTCCACGATTTGACCAACCGATATCTTTTGAAAGTTGCGCTGATACTTTTGCAGCTAATGCTTGTTGGTCATAATAACAAACTTCCACGCCATTAGCTTTCCCATCATATGCATTCAAATGGAATGAGATAACTAAATCAACATCATGAGAATTACATTTACGAACGATATTTGATAAGTTTTGTGCTTGTGTTCTTCCTACTTCATCTGTGTCATCATAAACCGTATGACCTAAAGCTCTTAACTTAGCTGCAACCGCATCCTTAACAAGACGATCCATAATATGTTCTTTTCGATTTCCCCAGTTAGCTCCTTGTACAAACTCAGTATGACCACCATGTAAACTATACTTAGCCATTATTCAACATCTCCTTTTAATGTGATAAAAAAGAGCACTACCATTTTGGTAATGCTCAAAGTAAACCTTTATTTTGAAGCGTCTCTTTTTGCTTCTGACGGTGTTTAGATACGTAGGTATTGGTTACCATTGTACCGATTGCAATACTCCAACAGACAAAACTTACGACAGCGCTGATAGCATCATCTGTAATAACGTGGTACCCTAGTGAATCTAGTAATAGTTTTAAAGAACCTAGAAAACCAGATAATAGAATAGCAATTTCAGGGCTAACATATTTTTTTAATGCCTCGTTCATTCTGAATCACCCCCTTTCAAGCCTTCTACTTTATCTAAACGTTTATGGGCTTGTTTAGAGCTTTCTTCCACACGAGTAATACGTTCACCAATTAAAATCATTTGTCGGTCACTTGCTTTTTGATCGATGCGAATATCATCGACACCCTTGCTGATATACTCCAGCTTGGCTTTCATCTCCGCGCCTTGTTGCCCATCATTTTTAACAGTTTTTGATTTGTTTAATTGATAACCGAAAAAACCAATCAAAAGGGATCCCAGTGCAACTAGTACTCCAATAACTGCAATTAGTACACCAATATCGATTTTCATCTGTATATCCTCCTTCAACCAAATAAAAAAAGCCTACACTATGTACGCTCTACTGGATCTCCCTGTTCAATTTTTACTTCTTCTGCTGCAGGTTCTTCTACAATGCCTACGATTTCTCTATACTGATCTTCACTAATTTTCTTTAATGGTGACCAATATTTTTTTACATCAGGTTCTTTATAAATTCCTAATTCATAGTAGTTTTTAATGTTTTTATACCACCATTCAGGCGTTAATAACGACATTTATAACACTCCTTTCTCGGCCAATACCATAAGTACCGTAGCTTGCTGCTCCTGAATTTCTAAAATGGTTATTTCCTTTTCTGCCACCATCATCATTAGCGCAGCATTTTGCTCAGCTAGTTGCCGTGACGGGGACTCACCTTTATACAAATCTACTTTTTTATCAAATTCCTCTTTATTAATGAATCCTGCATCCGTTAACATTTGTATTTGTTCCTCTAACTCTCGCAAAAGTACCGCCTCCTATAAACTATTTGCTTTTAACCTTGCTAGGACGTCCGTCATGATGTTTTGTAAGATAGATATGTTTGTAGCTGCGTCTGATTGCTTTATAGTTACCTCGTCTATAGTAGATCGTATGGATTGGTTAAATGCAGCTTTTACATTGATTGGATTTGTTGTGAATTGGTGTTTATCTTGGACTAAGTATGTGACTGTGTATTCGGCTGTTGGGTCGAAAGTGTTTTTCGATTGATAAGCAAAATATGTACCATACGCAAATGTGTCTTTCGCTATTTTCCAGTTCTGTGTATCAATAACGCCGTTTTTATAGATATTAATGATTAATAAATTTTTCGATTTAAATATTGTTTCGCTATCACGCGTATCGTTCAAATGATAATTAAATCCTGTAGCATTTAGTTTTGGTTTTACCTTTTCTCTAACTATCACACCACTATCAACACTCACCTGCGTCATACCACTTACAGCAAAATCACCTTCAACTATTACAGCTTCAACTCGTGGAGTAGCAAGCTGATACGTTAACTTATATGGCGTGTAATTAGGTGCTCTATTCGCTTTTACATAAGCAAGTGTTTGTGTTGGTGCATCCTTGTCATCAACTACAGATTTCCACGCGATAGGCTTCCCATTTGCATCTGTGGTTTTTACTTTCCAGCCGTTGAAGTAGGCGCGAATTTCGTCTCCATTCGGATTAAAATTATCTGAAAAACCTGTGTCTGTGTTCGATGCAGAAATCTTCAAATTAACCGTATCGTCATCCCATACATCAGGAGCTAAACTAGTGTTTCCTAAAGTCAAAACTGCATTATTGTATTTTAAAACTATCCCTTTTCTATTTGGTATCAACGATTGTCTACACGCAAATCTTTTAAACCCTGCGTACGCTTGAATGAAATTCCATTCTTTGTCAGAAAGTTGTTCATCCCCCCACTTACGCAGTAATTTCCACTGTCCGTCATCTTGGTACAACACATCATTTACACCATTAAAACCTGAAAGAGATGTATTTGTGTATAAGTAAGATGGATTTCGTGGCGCGAATGGTTTTTGTTTGTCTCCTAGAACTAACATAGGTTCTTTATGTTTAAATACACCGTTACCAGTATTCGTAAGAGATACTCGAAGATACTTTGTTGTATTATTTGTCAGTAATGTTGCTCCTGTTTTATAGTTAGATTCTATATTTACTGAATTGCTCATTTGGTCTTTCAGATTTTCATCCACCGATACCAAATAAATTCTTCCATTCTCAGAATTAGAAGAAATATTATATTTAGTATTAGGTAATGCGGGTATTATAAATTGATTTGTTCTTACAGAATTATCAGTCACTGTAAATTCCATTTCATAAGCACCTACAGTAAATGTGTCCTTGTGAAAACTCCACTCTGTAAACGGCGGAATCAAATTCCCACCTTCAGCACTCACTATAGGATTTAAATGTTGCATACCTTGCATATACGGAAACTTATCCAGTAACTTTTGACCGGTGTACTCTGGATCTACGTTAATCTTGTTGTAGGTCACTTGGTCTACTTCGTATAAAGCGTCCTCTAGCAATGGTAACGATGTATTTACTTCTAGCTCCAGTTCTACGTAGTCTGTGTTGATTACAGATACTACCGTTCCGTTGGATGGTTCTGCGTACGCTAGAAAATGGACGAATCCGTTAGAATCAATACGATTTAAATAAGCAGCGGTGTAAGATACTTTAGTTGCAGTATTTGTTGTATTAGTTAGGGGTAAATTAGACCACTGATTATCTAACCAATATTGTATGGTAGCCTTATTTCCTGACGGACTAGAACCAAATCCCCACCAATTAAAAGCAAATTTACCCACTATGTTTTTCGCAATCACAACCTTATCAGCAAGAGCTGTTTTCCCTTGCCAAATTTGTGGTCCAAATTTATCTTCTAATGTACGAATGATGTTGAACGAGAATACATTTTGAGGAAATTGACCATTACTTATTGTATTGCTCGTTTTATAAACTCCGTTAAGAGTATTTATACGGTCATATTCCACCTCGAAAGGGAAATTATTCAAATTAGTTGGATTTAGCAAGGAATTACCAAAACCAACCTTACTTATATCCCCATTCTCAGCAACACTTCCAGCAACTTTCCCCCGAAAATCCTGCTTAATCGAATAAGATGCAGTCGCTTGCCCTGTAAATTTCGTAACTCCCTCGTACGTATTGCCACCATATGAAATCTTCGTAGTGCCTTTTTGCGGAATAAACACATAATATTTCGTATTATCTAAGTTGGTTTGCCCTAATAAGTTTACAAGTGTACGCCCTTGAATTTCTATATTTAATGGTGATGCTACTGGTGCATTTAGAACATTTACACCATGCTGCAGCAGCTGTGATTTTCGTTCATCATTCAGTTGTTGTTTGTGAATCTCTCTTACTAGACTCCCTACAGATCCACGAGCAATCCCATCAGCACCTAATCGTGCATCGACGACTTCTGTATTATCTTTATTTCCATTTGCGACGATATTGTCCATGCGTGTATTCGTATCACCAACAACTTTACGTAATCCTTTCATTTCATCTTCTGATTTCTTCAAGAAAGGCATATCGATTTGTTTTGCTTCTGTTACTACATTACCTGCATCTCGTACAATTCCATTTAATTGTGATTGAGCGGAATTAATTTCACTCTCAGCTTTCTTAACTACCGCTGCTACTGCAACATCAGCTTTTTTATCTACCTCTAGAAGAGCGTTATTAAAGTCTTGTTTCGCATTTTTACCATCTACGACTAGTTGTTGCAAGAATGGATATTCATTTGTACTCGCCAATGTTTCTGGATTTAATAAAGATTTACCTACAACGTATTTAAAGCGCGGTGTAACGAGCTTATTTGCCCCTTTAGTAATATGTATTTCACACATTACTTGTCCAGGATAAGCTAAAGAACTTGAAGATAAAACAACTTCAATAATTCCATTATTAGCATCGGTTATCGTACATGGTAAGTACCCACCGTTATTATCTAATTTTTGTACAACTATTTGAACGGATGCTCCTGATAACGGTAAAATGTTTGACCCATTTCTCAAATGTACAATTAATTGAGCGGTATTATAATCCTCTTGATTAAAATGAACTAACGGCGGCTCCTTTTGGCTCGTTACATCGATTGTCAGTGTATACGTTTTATACATACCTCTCACCTCATTTCCAAAATAAAAAAGACCAGCCCTGGCTACTCCCTCTGTTTTAACTCATTCGCTTTTTTATTCTGCTTCCGTCTGTGATTTCTCCTGTGCAGCTTGTGTTATTCTATCAAGACAAGGTTTGCAAATTTCCTGATTACCAACACTCGTAGTATTAGTGTTAGTACGACAAATATCACAGAATTTTTCTGCGGTTCTAACAAATAGATTAGAAGTATCAGAGAATAATTCCACCTTTGAATTAGGTTTAATACCTGCTGTTTGCAACATGTCTAACGGCACTTTGATTGTTCCATCTTCCCCAACTACTGCTAAAATCCCTAAAAATCTATTCATTTTATTCCTCCTTCATTTATTATGAACCTTGTATAAACTTCCAGTAAGTATCGTAATAATATAGTCCGAATCCTTTATATCCATTGCCCATCCATAAATTACCCTGTTGCGAACCTGGAGTAGTACCGAGCGAGTTAAATCTAATAGCTGGCACTTCAATTACAGAGTTAAAATTTGTTCTTTTGGAATTTACCCAAAGACTATCTTGAGCTGTAATACCCATATGCCCTTGTGCTGTCATGCGGATATTACTTTCTGCTCCATTCAGATCCACGTATCGATAATAGACTCCGTTCCCATCTTTATAGATACTCCCGAAGTTCCTACCACTTCCATCGCCTTCACCTAAAATAATATATGGATTTCGAGTTTTACTTTTGTATTCATTCTCGAACCCTATAATCATCTTTGCTGTACCTTGGTTTACAAAACGCAGTACTTGATTTTCCATATGGAGATATTCGTTTTCGTTACTTGTTTTTATCGTCATACCGATAAGTAATCCTGCTCTTAACCAAGATGCTTCTACCTTACCGACCAAATCAATTAGATCTGCAGATATTTTAATTCTCTCTGCTGATTGATTTATCGATGAAATGATTTCGCCTTTTTTGACAGTGCTAAGGATATTTTTCTCAGTAACTTGGATACGCCCTTCCAGATCCCTTGCATATGCACCTGTAGCGTATCTACCATCAGATTCAGTAGTCGTGTATACCTCTGTTTTTAAAGCCCTTAAATCTAATCCCTGCTCATTGATAACGAACCTGTTATCAATTTGAGTCATTTTTGTATTGAATTGTTCCGTTGATATTTTATGAGCTAATTCATCTAATAAATCTTCTTTATTCTTACCTACAACTTCCTTTAAAGTCGGTATTTCAAATACAGCAACATAATCCTCAACTTGCTTAATGTTTACTTTGGCTTCAATTGCTTTCGCTTGCTGCTCAATTCTAGTATTTGCCTCTGTAAGTTTCTTACCTTGAGCATCTACTATATTATTTAAATCACTAACCGAACTCGATAAACCAGTAGCAGTTTTCTCTACCGTAGTAATACGTTGTTCGAATCCGGATTGTTTACTGCTTACATCAGATATTGTTTGTTTTGTACCTTCTGCCGTGGATTCTAAGGTGTTTAATTTCTCACTAATATTATTATCTTTCGTGACTAATGATTCTATAGATTGTTTAAATCCGGTAGCAGTTTGTTCCATTAATGAAATCGTTTTTTTTATATCACCTTGCTCATTTTGTACAGAAGAAACCGTACGCGATACACCTTGAATGGTTTCCGTTACCTTGTTATATTGGCCAGTAGCTTCTTTTTTTGCTTCTTCTACTTTTTCAAGCAAATCTTTTTTTGCAGATTCTACATCGGGAACGATAGGATCCCATTCAGTACCTGTCCACTTTTTTAAAATACCGGGTTTGCCCTTACTAATATCCAGCCATAGCGTTTTATTTGGTTTCAGGTTATCGGTAGGCGGTGTTATCCCTTCGATAATTTCCACTGAATTATTTTTTATGTTTTCTTCTACTCTTTTAGCTAGATCCTTCGCTGCTTCAGACTCTTTTTGAGCATCCTCTGCCGTTTTAGTAGCATCTTTAACTAACTGATCTAACTGATCCAATATTTCTTGCTTATCGCCGAATAAACCAAGTATTCGGTTATAAATCCTTCTTAATTCCGCTCCTATATCGGTAAGCTCACGATAATCACCAAATTCATATTTGTCCATTAAAGGATTTTTAAATGATTCATCACCGGCTATCGCTCGCGCCTCAAGATATAGGGGTGGGGTGAATCCTTTGTCCTTAAAACGTAGCGTATCTCCCTCAAAAATAGATTCATGATCTAATCCGAATACACGATTAATACTTTGCGCTTCTGCTTCATACGTAACAGCAGCGTTCCTACGTTTTTTTATCTCCATTTCCATTAACGTTTTCAGTCGCTGCGGTGTCATATTTTGATTTTCAGTCTCGGGAGTATAAAAACCAAATCTATGAAACCCCTTTTTATTCCAAAGCTGAAATGCCTGAGTATCTACAATGTATGGCAACCCTTTATTTATACTTTCAATTGTAATTACGGAATCGCCTTCACCCTTAACAAACCCCACAAGTGCAGTACAAATATTTCTTGTGTTTTCAATACGTTTAATACCAATAAGGTCCTTACCAAGTGTGATTTCTTTACCTTCGTCTTTCCCTCGTCGCTGGATCATATCGACATACCAACCAACAATTTGTGAGCCCAGCACCTCGACCCTATACTGGATTTCTAAATGGAATAAAGAAGCTATATCTTTAAGGAATTTCAGCGGATCTATAAATGTATCAATGGTCATTGTATGAAAACCGGAGTATTCCGTAAAACCACGCTTCCATTTCGTTCCTGCTAAGGCCATATCCATAAACTCATTAACTGTTTTACTTTGAATCTTCTGAGGACGGATATAGTTTGCTTGGGCTATTTCCACCCACACAGCAGATGCATACACATGTATGGTTCTATTATCTGTTGTCTGGATAGCTTCATCGATTGTATAAGGGATAATACGACCGTCTCGTGTTTCTCGTAAAACTAAATTCTGTTGCATCAATGTCGCTGCAGCAGGTAAACTCGTAAACACTTTGAATTCTAATCTATCGATGTTATTTTTAATTTCCCAATGTCGCAAGTCATCACGATAATCATTAGGCTGCAGGACTGCAACAATTTGTTCTGTACTATGATCCACGACATGCAGTTGGCCACTGGGTTTCCTCATTTGTATCTCTCCCTAAAACTAATGTTAGCGTCAAAATCAGCAGGCATAATATCCATGCGATTTTTCCCTTTTATAACGACAGGGAACTCACTGAAAATATCCTTTAAATTTAAAGCGTTTTTTCCGTTAATTGTTACAGCACTTTTTTCTGTATCGATTATTATTTTATCTCCTGTTTCGAATATGAATGGTTTTGTATTTTCAGATACATTGTTCACTTTCCATATCTTTAAATCTTCTATACACATATAAGAAACTGCAGGATGATTATCCCATCTACACAGCGCAATCATTACTTGTGCGATTTTTCGATTTGTCATTGGATTACTGTTATCCTCATCGTTGAAACGTTCCACAAGGGATGCTCCGTCTATCTCTGTACCATCTATAAATTTAGCTACATATACAGACCATTGTTTACCTCTCCTAGCAATACGCAGGCGCCCACGAAATTGATTGAATGTAGTTGTATAAAAGCCGCTGGTATCAACTAATTTACGTAGGCTACCTGGCGTCGATTCTGATCCAATTTTCATATGAGCTTTTGTAATTTCTGCAGTGACGTATAGATCATTCATGTTAATGCGTGCTACGAGGTTACTCGAATCATCGAGCAGCAAAACTTCGATTCGACCCATTTCCTCTATACTTTTGGACCTCAGATTTACCCATGCTTCCATTTCAAAATCTTGAATAGGGCCACCAGGAATGTTTTTCTTGGCAATTGCACCATAAAACCCTTTATCTTGTCCGTAATCTTCGCAATACAGCGCATGTCCGTCTTTCACCTTAAAACTACCAGTACCGTTCATGTCTTCAAATTTCCCTGTTACGGGAGTCCAACCTATTACTTTAGACATATCATCCCATAGAACGCGTTCTCTGGATTGCACGGGCTTTTCCGCAGCTGAAATAGGGTACCCAATCCTGAAATAATTACGCTCATTCGGGTATTTCCCAAACCAAACATCTAGAAAAGTACTTGGTTTTTTCGCAATAATTTCAATGTATGCAGGTGTTTCTTCATCTACGCTGCCTCTATTAATAAAATTAGCTGTAGTTTCAGTCGACCAACTTTGTACAAAAGGAATTTTATTAACCGGGCCTAATTTATATGGCATAGGCGCTATAAAAGTAACTACTCCTTTTCCGCGATTAACTAGCTCATCAGCGTCAAAGGCACCATCTACAACCGCCATATAGGTTCTATCGGGTTCGTCATCAAAAATTAATTCACATTCTTGCGGTGTAACTAACCAATCCGCTAAATCTTCCTTAACTTTTTGTAGATCAGCAATATTTTCTGCTTTAACAATAAGAGGCACGTCAATTTGACGTACCTCAACTTCTGTATTTAGCAAAATCGCCCCTGGTCTTCCGGGCATAGTTAAAAAGTTTCTTTTTATAGGAGCCCATGCAGGACGCTTCCTGCCAATAGGCATTAATATATAATCTTTACGTTCACCATTAAACGAAAAGCTTTGATATTGTTCCATGCAATCACTCCTTAAAATCTACGTTTCTGTTCTTCTTCACGTGTTGTAAATTCTTTATAATGTGGGTACGTAACATGAGCCACTTCACGACTATCAATCATACTCGTTAGATTAATAGTTAAATTAAGTTCTTTCTCATTTTCAGGATTAGCTTTAACCGCACTAATTATTGATGTTAAATTCGGTATTTTACTTAATGCCGCAGCAGGTATTGCACTATTCATGTCCAACATGAAATTCTTAGATAAATTCTTTTGTGCATTGTATACGGCGTTATTTATAGTATCTGCTGCAACATCTAAACTAATATTGCCCGTTATTTTTTCTCCTAAAGAATCTTTAACATTATCCATTACACCTGTTATTTTGTCTCCAAATGATTCAAAGTGTGTTACTACTTTATCCGTCATATTGGATACATTACTGAACAACGGCTGCATGAATGTATTATTATTGGCCGAATCCATTGCACTTTCTAACGTAGTAAACGCAGATCTTGCTAAATTTGTAGCGGCCGAAACAACTGTTTTCACAGATCGGTTAATACCTACCGCTAAACCACCGCCAAAATGAACTCCTATCTGATCTCTAACCTTACGTGATGGAGAACGAACTTGAAGCCATCTTTTTGCGGCTTCAAAAGCAGTAGATGCTAATGCACTTGCAGCACTTGCTGCTAAACTTCCCCCGCTACTAATACCACGTGCAAAACCAGATGCAAAGTGACTACCCAAACTATACGTGTTAGACCCTTGCAGTCCAGATTCACCGCTACTCTTCACTTGGTTACCAGAATTTCTCGCATTTCCACTTTGAGAGCCTAATCCGCGCGCAAAATCTGCTCCACCTTTAACACCGTACGGGGAACCATTAATAGTATTGAAACCAGATTGCGCTGCTCCTGCATTACCTTGCCCAGCACCTTGCGCATTTCCACGTTGAGAGCCGATTCCTTGTGCAAACTGATTACCACCCTTTTGCCCTGCGGGATTCCCATTAATAGTATTAAAACCAGCATGTGCTGCTCCTGCATTACCCTGTGCATTACCTTGAGCATTACCACGTTGAGCACCAATTCCTTGCGCAAACTGATTACCGCCTTTTTGCCCTGCAGGATCACCGTTTACTGTATTAAATCCTTCATGAGCAGCAGCTACGCTATCTAGAGCACTCCCTTTAATATATCCGCGTTGGGACATAATTCCGCCTGCAAAATCGGATCCACCTTTACTACCGCCGCCACCATCAGAAGTACCCGCTAAAGTAGTTTCTACATCACTTCGAGTCTGTGCTGCTGCGACAGATGGTTGTGGATTTCCTGCAAGTCCATTTCCTAATGTTGTTGAAATATCTGACCCGATTTGTGTAGCGTCCAATTTGGCGCCATTACCGATTAATAGTGCAATAGCTTTGGCAGCAGTTTCTGCATCGATTTGTTTACTCTGCATACCTAAAATTAGGGATTCTACTGTAAATGAACCTTCTGCTCCAAGATCAGCCTTGGCATTACTTTTTATATCTAATCCAATCAGCTGTGCAGCTTGTGTTACAGAGATGGCCCCAATATTCATTCCATTTACAAGCGTCTGCATACCAGCTTGACCTTCTGCAGTAGCATCGATTTTCACGCCGTTTTTCACTTGTTGTTGGAAGTATTGGAATACAGTATCAAAAGATAAAGTACCGTTCTGAAGTCCTTGCATCCAGGTACCAATTGTCATTTGTCCATAAATACCAAGGTCGATATTAGTATCGTTAGCAAGTTTCACGCCTAATGATGACTTAATTTCAGAAGTATCTTTGCCTATAAGCCCTTGTGTAAAGGTCTGCATAGAAGACATTCCACTTTCGGATAAATCCACTTTGTAAACGTCTTTTAGTTTATTGGCGTTTGCTACAGCTACATCGCTCGCTTGCAACTCGCCACTTTTCAGTTTATCTACGAATGATTTAACGGTAAATGTACCAGCAGGACCTAAATCTACTTTCATTTTTCCATCAATTTCTTTAGCCATTGTTTCAGCTAACATAATGGATGATTTAGTTCCCTTAGAAAGCTCAGCAGTATACTGATTTAAATTTTCAATTTTGTCTCTGCCATATTGTTTTTCATAGTTTGCAAGTGCCTCTTTATGTGCTTTTTCCGCTCTATCTTGCTCACTATTAAAACGATTCATCGCTTCGCCGTAAGTTTCTGCGCCAAATAATAATTCTTTATATTTCTCATACCAAGCAGCTTTTTCTAGCTCTTTCTTACGAGGATTCGCAAGAGCAAGTGCAGCATCTTCCGCTTTTAAATTATTTTCTAACGCTTTTGTTCCTTCGTTACGGATGCCGATTAAATCCATGACATGTTTTTTCTCGTATAGATCAATCGCATCTAAGGTAGCTTTACGGTCACCATCGTTTATTTTTCCTAATTTGTATTCTTTTTCTATCCTTTCACGCATATCATCAGTCTGCTTAGTTAAACCATCCATACCTTCTTTAAAGGTAACCATGATTTCCCCGAATTTCTTTTTACCCGCTTCTACACTTAACATACCACCTTTAGTGATACTTTCTGCTAATCCAGTAAGTTGACTGGCTTTATCGTAAAATAACTTAATATTATTATCGGCAACTGCCATTGCTTGTTGATATTGAGCAGCAAAATCTTTCGGCATTTTAGAAACATCGCCTTGATATTTCTGTACACCTTCCATTAATACTTTATTGGCAGTTCTTGCTGCATCAATTTGTTTATTAATAGAGTCAACGATATTATTCTTAACGGTTTCTAAGGTTTTTTGTGCGCCCTCTGGAACGACTCCCATTAATTGAGCAAACATTACTTCAAATTGCCCTTTTTTACCGTCTAACTCTTTAATAACTTCATTTGTCATCTCTTGGAACGCTTGAATTGTTTCACTTTTTGCTTTTTCTGCTTCTTCGCCTGTACTACGACGCAATTCCATCATGTGAGTAATAGCTTTATCTTTTAAATCTTGATAATGCTGCGCGCCTTCTGGAACCTTTGAGAATGCTCCTGTTAACTTCCCTATACCTTGAATCGTACTAGCGATCATACCACCGAAAATTTCAGCGAATGGTTTGATGCACATTACCATGAAATCAACTACACCTGCGAGCGCATCACCCATTTGTCGCCAAGCACTTACTGTTTTTTCACTATCACTAGATACAGAGTTAAACCCTGCTGAAAATGCTGATTTTATTTGCTCCCAACCTTCAGAAACGGCTGTTCGTAATTTTTCTGAAGCATCCCACATTTGCATGAGAGACCCGACAACAATGACGATACCTGCAGATATAACAGAAGCCATACCTGCAATCCGGAGCAACCCTAAAGCTAAATCACTTATAACTACCCATAAAGCTGCAAATGCCGCTTTCATACCAGCTGCGCGTCCAATACCAATCGCCATTGGTGATAATAGGAATGTCATGGCCACAGCTAAATAACCAAAATTACCAACTGCAGCGGAAATACTAGGGTTTAGTTCATTTAACTTATTGATTACTTCACCTATAGCAGTTCCCACATCTAAAATTACAGCAGCGACTCTGCCCCAAGAATCAACAAATGGCCCTGCAGCATCAGCCCAGGTACTTTTAAACTTCTCCCAAGACAGTCCTAACGGTTTCAAACTATTTTGCAATTCTTTAACTTTCCGATCAGTCTCTGCTTTTAAACCGGAAAGCTCATCGATAGCCTGTTCTTTCGCTAATCTGCTCTTTTCACGCCATAAGGCTACGTATTTATTTAATCCGCCCTGCGTCATTTGAGTAAGCGCTTCTACCTCGTTAGCTGCTTTCGGTCCCATTTGCTGCAGTTCTTTAATTAATCCCTCATCTACACCACGTGCTGCTAATGTTTTGAGGTTTTTCATCCAATTGGAAAGAACTTTTGTTTGTTTTTCCAAATTGTCCATCAATTTAGCGGGACTAACTGCTTTTATTTGAACTTCTTCGAAAATACTAGCGAAATTACGAATTTCATCAGTTCGTTTTTGTAGCGCTTCAGTATATACCGCGTTAACTTTGTCTATTTCACTTCTAACTTCAGCTGGATCTGGTCCGTGTGCTGCCTTGGCCATAATTGCTGTAAATCCAAGTAGGGCAATACCAGCATACATTGCTACTTGTTGCATCCGGAGAATACCTGTATTAATTAATCGCACACGGTCTTGTAAATCCTTCATGCTAGCTGTAGGACCTAATTGACTTAAAGCGATTTGAGCAGCGCTACCCTGCTTAGCCATATTTTCTAATCTATGTCCTACTTGTAAAAATGCTCGGTCTAAACGTTGAATATGGCTCGTATTACCTAGAGCGTCCATCATTCGTTGACTCTGCGTTTTCATTGCATTCATCATACTTATAGAATGCATAAATGAATTACGTTGAGCTTCTGCCATGATGGCCATTCTATTTGCTGCATCCTGTGTATGGACACCTAAACGTTGCAACATGGCATTATATTCATTTCCACCCATTGCAGCAGCACTCATTGCTTTTCTGATTTCACTCAGCTGCTTTTGAAGCGCCTTATTCCCTGCTTCATAAGAAGATATATCACCAGCATCACGTAATTCACGTAATTTCGCTCTTGTTTTCGCGACTTCTTGTCTGTATTTAGCTAATTGAGCCTCAGCTTCCTGAGCGCTTATACGGATTTTACCTTCCTTGTTTAGTCCTAATATAGCTAATTGAGTTTCGTGTAAATGCGAGTTTAGATTTTGGATGGCTTTAGCAGCATCTTTACCTGCAGAGTTCGCACTCATCATCCGATTCAATTCAACTCTATTGCGTACTGCAGCATCAGCCATTTCATCTAAACTACGCGCAGCACGTCCTACAGCTTTCAAGTCTCTTTCCATTTGCATAAATTCCGTATGGAAGGCTTTTAAATGCTCTGGCATATTCGCAAGTACTTGTTGCATTTTCCTCGCTGCATTAGCAGCTCTAGCAGCAGCTGCCCCAGCGGCGGCTGCTGCGGTTGCAGTTGCTCCGGCGGCAGTAGCTGCTGCTACAGCTGCTGCGGCAGCGGCACTCGCGGAAATTCCCGCCGCTCCTGCTCCTGCTGTCGAAACCATCGATGAAGTAGGAGTATGTGGACGTGGAGGTTGTTGTAATTGTTGTCCTTGGACTTGGTGCATACGATTAGCCGCACGATCTAAATACTGATAATAATCATGGAAAGTACTGCTTGATGTACTTGCAAATTGTTCTTGTAGTCGTTCTAAACGTCGGATTTTCGCTTCCAATTGATCTAATTGATTTGTATTCACATTGATGGTTACCGGCTCGGATAAAGCTTGCATAGCATTATTTACCCTTGCTACAACATTGGCCACTTTATTTTCCAATGTATTTAATACTTGAATACACGTATTTACTTTTTCTTCTAACATTCCTGGGATCTGCGAGAAGAAATCTAAACGACTTGTATTTGCAGCAGCAGTCTTAATTTGATCTGATATATTCGTAGCAGTATTATTTACGCGCTCATCCAAGTCTTTTAGCGTATCTTCTGCCGCTTCCATACCGTCAACATCAACCGTTACCGTAATTTTCGAATTTATATTACTAATACGCGCCGATAGCGTCTCGACACTATCCTGTACAACGTTTAAATCTCGTTGGAATGCATTAGTATTAACTCGTAATTCAAAGTCATCTATACGATTCTGGACATTACTTACTACGGTTTCTAAATTTTTAAAATTACGTTCAATTGATCCAACACTTATTTCTATATTTCTAGAAGCGTTTTTAATGGATTCTTCTAATACTTTAAACGGATTATTGCGTTTTAATCTTCTTCCGAAATCAGCAGTTCCCTTATCCATTACTTTCTGCAAATCAAAAAACGCTTGTTTTGCTTTTTTAGAATCTGCAATAATTTCAATCGTTGTTTTTCCGACGTTGCTCATATGTTCACTCCTTTCTAAACACAAAAATGGTTAACTCCCCTTATTGGAAGTTAACCACCATTGAGTTGAATCGTATTGATTTGGATTATTCTCTACTACCTCATCAGATTCTTGTACATTATTAGATATAGCCTGTTCACGTGTAGGAGGTAATATAGTATTGAATTCTGCTCCCTTATTAAACATAGTATCCAGCAGCAGTAGAAAACTTTGATATTGACCACGAACCGAACTTGTATGCGAATCATACTTTTCATTCAAAGCTTGTTCGACTTTCCGTCTAAGCCAATACGGAGTATGACTTAAAACATACTCTTCTGTATAACCATAGTGAGAGGAAACAAATTCTATTTGTTTAACTATAGATTCTAAGAGATCTGTCCAGGTTGCTCCAGTTCCTCTACTTCTGGAACCAGCGTCTCCCACAGTTTGTCCCAATCCGGAAGATCCTTGTTGAACGTCTTCGCTAACCTTTGGATTAGCGAATAAGTCTTTCCCAAATCCGTTTTTTCGCAGTATTCAATTAAAATTAACAGTGTTTCGTCTAAATCTAAAGATACTGCTTCTTCATCAGAAATGCCTAGTACAATAGCAATTACACGAACCAATTGTTTTGGATCCAACGCAGAAAGGATGGCACCTAATCTTTCCATCATACTCAATTCCATCATTCCTATGATTTCTTTAATTGTATTGTACATTCCACTTCCGTCAGTGCAAATAAAATGCGCTAATTTAAAAATTTTATCCATCGAAATTTTAGGCAGAGAAAGAACACTACCGTTTGATAGTGTTACCTCGCCAATTGTTTGATTAACATCAATTAATTTTAAGATTTTTTCCATAGTTATTACCTCCAAATCACGTATATAAACTAATTAAATTACTTGTTCGATTTCGTAATATACATTTTCTTGTGTAGCAACATTACCTTCTGCAAATGCCTTTAATGACAATGGTAATGTTCGTTTCTCTTTACCCCATGTTTGCTCTTTTGATTCACCAGAAACTTTCACTTTACGGAATACAACAACCGTTAAGGCTCCTGTTTTTTCATGCTTACTAATTAACGCAGCAGAACGCATAGGCGCATCAGATACTGTTCCATAACCAATTCTCTTAGTTCCTAGTGCCGTAACAGGAGTAACATCCGTTTCTACAGTTGCAGCAGTTGAAATACCAGTATCAATAGTAATCGTTGATCCTGAAACAGACACAATTTTCTTTGTTTCACTACCGATTTTCAGGAATCCACCTACCTTAAAATCCGCACCTGCAGCAGTAGCCAATGTAATAATTGTCGCTCCCACAGCAAGCTCCCCTTTTAGTTTCACTGCAGTTCCGTATTTTGGAGCCTTCTGGATGATTGCACCACCAATTAAAGCTAACTGTCTATTCTCGATAGAGTTTTCTGCAAGAAGTGTAGATACATCATGGCTCCATTTTGTAATAGTTGTTTCAGCAGGTCCTTGAATTTGATCTACCTCAGTTTCTTCTTCATCATAACTACGTGTAACTTTAATACCTTCTTGCGTCGCTCCTACATCTTCCCAACCCGGTTTAAGTACATAAGTTGTAGGATCAATTAAATCCTCAATTGTTTCAGGTAATACTGTTCCATATGGAGCACTCACAAGTCGCCCTGGTCCACCAACAATTTTCGTAGAATCTACTTTAAATAATTCAGCCATTATTTTGTTACCTCCTTGAATTTCCATGTTTTTTCATTTAGAAGCAGCTGCGCTTCATGAGTTGAAATGTCTTTCCCTATTACTAGTTCACTGTGCGGATAAATAGTTAAATCCTCACGGAAAATAAAATAAGCAGCTCCATTTCCCTCTGCTGCTCCTTCGCAAAGTAAAACGCGCTGCTTCTTATCTTTATTGATTGGTTGTTCATTTTCTGACTGCTTTTCTACAGCAACATCTTTTTGAACCATACTATCACCCTTCTAAGAGCCTAAATGTTCTAAATTCATATAACACCAGGCTTCTTCTTTATTTGCTTCTTTATCTGTAAAAGGAACGGGATTACTCGTACGTTCGCACCACACACCCTGTAACCCTTGTACATCCGATATGAAGCGTTCTAGTGTATTCATAGCTTGTATAGCTAGATTCATTGCTTCAATATCATCATTTTCCGAGCGTGCAATGAGTTGTAATCGTGTATATCCATTACCACCTGCTAAACGGATACAAACACACGGATACTCAGCATCATCAGGAAACTTATTACCATAACATTTCATACCATGTTGTTCTATTAATCTCCGAACATGTGGTACTGGATTTACATAAGAACTCACGTTTCATCACTCTCTTATTTAGAAAATATTTGTATAACTGCTTTTTCACCTGCTGCATGCATATCTGCTTCTGCGTTATCTAAACCGCGCCCTATGATGTTATACCGTCGCTCTACATGGTGAGCATAAGGTACAGCAGTTCCAGTTTCTAATTTAGTCGTATCGCGCGTTTCAGTAAGAATATTTACAATATCATCACCGGTGGGTTTAATCGTCCCTCTACCTGTTTTATTCGTAGCAGGGAAGTCTGTTCTTTCACTAATAGAATTGACATAACGAGATGAATCTACATGATCCTCATCTACAGTAATCCGCTTAGCTTCTGTAGCGAATGGTTCTCTTGCAGCTTCTACACAGGCTTTCCGCGCTTCTTTCAGCTGCGATGTAAACAAATCCGTATTAAATTGGTGAGTAACTTTTAATTTCATTACTTTTTCACCTGCTCCAGATCAATTTCATAATGATGAATTGCTTTTCTTCCGTACACACGATTCTTCTCAGGAATAATAAAAACCCCCGATAACACAATGTCATGCGGAGGTTTTTTCATTCGTATATCCTTGACTTGAACAGCAGCTTCTATATCTTCAGACGGAAGCAGAAATAAAATGTTCTTCTCGACTATATCTATACTTTTATCGGTATTTTCTACCTTTTTGCGTATAGTATCTAAACGACACGGAATATTATGCAGCTCTTGATCCTGGTACTTATTACGACCATTTTCATCTTGGCCAATAATGACTCCCTTTTTCACAAGTGTACAGCTATGTATAAGCAGTCTTTTAAAAGACCTACTCGCCATAGTTAAACCCTCCTTAAGCGTAAGGCTACTGTTCCCTGCTTTTTCTTATCCTTAATCCATTTGAATAGCAAAGACGTTACATCAGGCTTTATATATCCATTTATTTGCTCAGAATAGTTTCCCATACGTTGTGACTGTACATCCTCAACAGACGCTTCATCGGAATTTACAAGCG
>NZ_JAYLLN010000050.1:0-21437 GCF_037126265.1 Sphingobacterium tenebrionis | reverse complement strand
AAAGCTTTTAGGAGTGTCTTTCGTGGCGTAAGGGACACAACATTCTTCCTGTACAGAGTGATGAAATTATATGCTTAAAAATCTTTACCCCCCAAACTTTCGGTATGATCCTTTATGAGTTTAAAATTTACAGGAGAGAATTCGATTTAAAACAAAAAAGGCCGTAAATTAATGATTTACAGCCTTTTTAACTTTGTACGCCAATTAGGGTTCGAACCTAAGACCTACGGTTTAGAAAACCGTTGCTCTATCCAGCTGAGCTATTGGCGCTTATTTTGTAATGCAAAAGTAGCTCTTTACGGTTTAAATGCAAAATAAATTGTCTTTTTTTTGATAGTAGATGTTTAACTGATTGCATCACAATTACATATTTTTTTGTTTTATAACCATATTTTCAATAATTGCGTTGCCTTGGTTGGATTTTTAGCTATGGTTTCTTTAATTGTGGAAAAATTAAAAAGATATTTCATTTTTTAATAAGCTAAAAATCAGCTCTATTAAGCCAAAATCGAACATTTTAGGATTAATAATTTCATTTTTTGTTTGGAGAATAAGTCAGAATTTGTACTTTTGTCGCGGAGAGTTGGCAGAGTGGTCGAATGCGGCGGTCTTGAAAACCGTTAACTGTCACAGGTTCGGGGGTTCGAATCCCTCACTCTCCGCAAAAAGAGCAACCGTAAAAAGTTGCTCTTTTTCGTTTATCAATATCTCAATCCAATATTGAAAAGTCTTTCAACAGGGCTTATTTCTTTAAAGTTCACTTCGATGTAAAAGCATACTGAAAGTATACTAAAAGTATGTAAAATGTATGTTTTATATACTTCCTACATACTTTAACCCAGCTTTAAGCCTACTTAAACCACGATTACACCCCTAATTCAAACAAATATTGAAGTATTAGCATAGAAACAACCCCAAAAAAATAGACAATTTACGTTAAGATTAATCTTAAGTATTAAATCAATGTTTACTTCTAAAGAATTCCCATTATTAATATTTATTAATTCCCTGGTTTTAAGGTTTCCCATATTATAATCTTAATACCAAGATTTATCTTTGTATTTTGCACTATCTATGATCAAACGACTTATTACCCACACCTGTATTGCCTGTTTAGGATTAAAGATAATGATTTCCTGTACTTCGATGAGTGCAGAGTATTCTAAACATCGAGAAGTACAATCTGAAAACTTCGCATTTGTATCAAATGAGCAAGAAGCAAGTCAAAAACACACTTACTATCAAGTGACAAAAGTGGTGGATGGAGATACCTTCTGGATTGATAATTTACAACCTGGGGGATTGAAAATCCGCTTTATCGGAATCGATGCTCCTGAAAGCCGTAATGCCTTCAAAAAGAAAAAGCAATTTTATGGCAAGGAATCCAAAGAATTCTTAACAGCCTTATTGAAAGATCAAAAAGTAAGATTGGAGTTTGATGTTGATTCACTTGATCCATTTAACAGAACCTTAGCCTACGTTTATTTGGAAAACGGAGAAATGGTCAATGAACTGATCGTTAAGTCAGGAAAGGGCATCCTAATGACCGTAGCTCCAAACGTAAAATATGAAGAGCTTTTTGTGAAAGCACAGAAATATGCGCGGGAAAATAAACTGGGATTGTGGGCAGAGAATTAATATCTCAACTTGCGCTCCAATATTTCTCCAGGCAATCCTTCAAAATCCTTAAACTCTCTGGATTCAAACTGGTTTTTGATCAAAACCTTTCTGGAGGCAAGATTCTTCGGATCAATTATGGCTGTTAACACTTCCATTTGAGGATCGTTTAATGCTTTCTCAATCAACATTTTACTTACCTTACTAGCAATCCCCATACCCCAATACGCAGGCAAGAGCAAATAGCCTAATTCCGCTTCTTTATCATCCAATTTCTTTATTTCCAATTTGGCTAAACCCAAGAAAGTCCCAGAATCTTGCTCAAAAATTTTAAACATTCCGTATTCTTCTCTTAGTTCATTATTGATTATGGTTTCATCGAAATCAGATTTTGCTTCTTCGATCGTTAAACCGCGCTCTGTAACCATAGCCATGATCTGGATATCACTGACCAACAAATAATAAAGATCAAAATCTAAAGGATTGAACTTTTCAAGTTTAATGTCCATAAAGTAAAGGTATAGAATTCTTTATGGATTTTTTCATAATGTATAGATCCTTCGACAATGCTCAGGATGACAAAGGCTGATGCTCTGGAGATCCTTCGACGATGCTCAGGATGACATAGGTTGAAGCTCAGGATGACAAAGGCCGATGCTCAGGATGACAAAGGCCATAACTTCATCAACCTCTATTTCCTTCCCATCCTTTGAAAAACCTTGATACCCTCATTTAAAATCAAAGGAACCAATCCCAGCAAAATAACCACTCCCCAATCCCGTGGACTAACCAATTGCAACCTAAAAGAATCCCGCAACACCGGAATAAACAGTAAAATCAATTGCAAGCCAAAGCCCATCAAGATCGCCAAGATCAAGTATTTATTACTGAACAAGCCCACTTGGAAAATAGACTTATACTCATGCCTAAAACTCAACGAATAGAACAACTGACACGCAATGATCGTCAAGAAAGCCATGGTTCGGGCATAATCATGGATATCCTCCGGAATCTGCTTATCAAAAACCGAATAATCATGCTCCCAATAGCCGATCACAAAAGCAACAATCGTTAAAATCCCAATCAGAACACCTCCCAAGATCACCCGCCATCCTGCACCATGCGAGAAAAAATTCTCTTTAATGGATCTCGGTTTCTCCTCCATCACTGATTTATCCCCAGGATCCATGCCCAAGGCAACAGCCGGCAGCGTATCTGTAATCAAATTGATCCACAATAACTGCGTGGCCAACAAAGGAATCGGCATTCCGGAAATAATCGCCACCAACATCGCCAAAACCTCTCCCACATTGCTCGACAATAAAAATATAACCGACTTCTTGATATTATTATAGATATTCCTCCCCTGCTCGATCGCCGAAATAATCGTCGAAAAATTATCATCCGCCAATATCATATCCGCAGAATTCTTAGCCACATCAGTCCCCGTGATCCCCATCGCCACACCTATATCCGCCATATTCAAAGATGGCGCATCATTTACTCCATCCCCAGTCATGGAAACAATATTTCCATTCGCCTGAAAGGCTTTCACAATATTGACCTTATGCTCTGGCGATACCCTTGCAAAGACTTTATAATCGGATATCTTCGAGGACAGGTCCTCCACCGACAACGAATTGATTTCCTTTCCTGTAACCACCTGTTTTTCCTCCTCCGCAATGCCCAGTTCCTTTGCGATGGCAAATGCGGTCTGCTTATGGTCTCCAGTGATCATGATCGTTTCTATACCTGCTTCTTTGGCCGATTGAATGGAATCCTTGACCTCTTCCCGTGGAGGATCGATCATTCCAACCACGCCAACAAATACCAGGTCCTCCTCAAATTCTTCCGGAGAAATTTTAGATTTTACAGGTTTAAAAGCAAAACCCAAGGTCCGTAATGCTTTATGCGACATATCATCGACCGCTTTATCGACCAATTCCTTATGCGCATCGGTAAAAGGGATGATCTCGCCATGTTCCATCACCCGATCACATTTCAAGATCAAATTATCAACCGCCCCTTTCGCATATAACACCCATTCACCTTCTTTCTTATGCAAGGTCGACATCATTTTACGATCCGAATCGAAAGCCAATTCATCCACCCGTTCTTGCTGCTTATGGATCTCTTTCCGATCGATCGACCAGGAATCAGCCAAGGCCAATAAGGCCACCTCTGTTGGATCTCCTGTTTTCTTCTCCCCATCCAACGTCGCATCGGAGGCCAAGAACATCCCTTCTACCAACAATTGCTCCTCAGGAAGTATCGGATCCTCGCTATCAACATCAATCAACTGATCCCCAAAGGTAAAAAGCTCCTTTACGGTCATCTTATTCTGGGTCAAGGTCCCCGTCTTATCTGAACAGACAATATTAACTGACCCTAGGGTTTCAACAGCAGGAAGTTTTTTGATAATGGCCTTTTGTTTCGCCATTTTAGTGACGCCGATCGAAAGAACAATAGCCACAATAGCCGTCAGCCCTTCAGGAATGGAAGCAACCGCTAAAGAAACAGACGTCAGGAACATTTCCGTAAGATCTCGACCTTGAAAATAGGAAATCACAAAAATCAGTACACAGATACCAACAGCCAATTTTCCCAATGTCTTTCCAAGATGGTTCAAACGGATTTCCAATGGGGTTTTGCTATTGTTCTCCTCCGCTAGGTAATTCGCTATCTTTCCAACTTCGGTTTGGTTTCCAGTTGCAACAACTATCCCTGTCCCACGCCCGAAAGTAACCAAGCTCGACATAAACGACATGTTCAAACGATCCCCAATGGCGGTATAATCCGTCTTTATCTCGGCATCGAGATCCTTTTCCACCGGAACAGATTCTCCGGTCAAGGATGATTCATCGACTTTTAAATTCGCATTCTCCAACAATCGGAGATCCGCCGGCACATAGCGGCCAGCCTCTAAAATGACAATATCACCCGGAACCAATTCATCCGCAGGTAATTCCAATTGCTCCCCGTTCCTTTTCACAATGGCTTTTGGGTTGCTCAATTTCTGCAAGGCCGCAATCGCATTATTCGCCTTTAATTCCTGAAAAACACCAAGGGAAGCATTAATGATGATGACGATCAAGATAATGATCGCATCGGTATATTCACCCATCACAAAGGTGATGATAACCGCAGCAAACAACACATAGATCAACGCATCATTCAATTGGGAAATGAACATGGCGAATATGGATCTTCTCTCCTTTTCCTTTAAAGCATTTGAACCATATTCTGAACGTAGCTGTTCTACCTGTTCCGATTTTAAGCCAACCTGTTGATCAACATTGAATTTTTTCAATAAATCATCAATGGGTTGCGTGAAATAGTCCTTGATTTCTGTTTTATGTTCAGCCATAGATGCGCGTTTATAACGTAATAACCAAATTTAATCGGCTTTTGTTAGAAAAAAGATGATATAATCAAATCATTACAATTATTCTTAATTTATTTACGTTATACCACAAATACCTGATACCTATGGAGAACCTAGTACACGAGCTGATAAACCACGAAGATGGAAAGATAATCCTTCTTTCCATCAACGGAAACACCTTGATTTCAGAATCCGGAAAACCTGATAAATTAAAACGAACCGAGAAGGAATTCCCGAACGAGCAGGAGGTACAGAAAAACTTTCTAAAGAAAGAATGGGAGGCTTTGAAAAAGGGATATGTATTAAGGAATGATAACCCAAACATTGGCTTACCCCGTTTACACTATTATGTAGGTGGTGGGTATACGGGAAGTTTATCCTTACAGGGAACAGATAAAGGGATATTTGTGTATCAGAATGTCGTGGAAGCGAATATATGGAAAGGTCAGTTATTATTGATTGATGGGCAAGGAAACCTACTTCAAAGCATTCCATTACCGAAGCAATTAGCTTGGGAAATAGCCTATCAAGAGGGCAACCAAACCTTGTACCTCGACCTCGATCATTTCATATATGCATACGATCTCGAATCTCAGGAGTTTGAGAATTTAGGAGCTAATAAATCAGACCCAAGCAGCTTTATTTCTGTTGGAACAAATCGAACAGTATTCGCAAGTTTCGGACAATTGAAATCATTGGACAATGATAATAAACCATTTTTTGATCAAGCTTATTCGACAGTAACCATTAAGGGCAACACACCATTTGCTGGTGTAGTATCTCCCGATGGAAAAAAGATTGCATTCCATAATAAACCTGGAGAAATATCGATCCTTCATGCAGATAACGGCGATTTAATAGCACACTTGAAAGGAGATTTTCAAATGATCGAAAAAATGGAATTTACTGAATCCGGAGACCTTCTTCTCGCTCAAGAACAATATGGTAGTTGGGGAATGCTTTATTTCGACCTAATAAATAATCAACAAATTACAATCCCTGGCCTAGAAATCCCTGAATACAGCAAGGAAGTGAGCAGGTTCTGTCTCAATCCTGATCAATCCAAATTGGTATTATCACAACGAAGTAATGTGCATGTTTTTGATTTTAAAGCCAAGAAATTTTTGCATAGCTTTCGCTTGGACCATATTGTCAAAAACTGCCAGTTAAAGTTCGTCAATGAATATCTAGGTGTTCGGACTGATTACGGATGTTTTAGTCTGTATAAGGTCTAATTGAATTCAAATATCAACCTATTTACAAGAAAACAATGAGAAATATTTTTGTTATAAATGGAAGTGCAAGTGAAAACTCATCAAATCAAAAAATTATTAATAATATAATTCAATTAAATAAGGAATCCTTTAAATATATAATTTATAATGATCTAAAATATTTACCTCATTTTGATCCTGAACGGTCAATTATAAATACACCAAAAGAAATTGTAGAATTTAGAAAATGTATTGAAAATGCGGATGGAATTTTATTTTGTACGCCCGAATATATTTTTAGCATTCCCAGTGGATTAAAAAATGTATTAGAGTGGTGTGTTTCCACTACCGTATTTTCGGACAAGCCAATTGGAATTATCACGGCCTCAGCAAATGGAGAAAAAGGACACGAAGAATTGCAACTGATAATGAAAACATTAATGACAAATTTTAATCCGGAAACTACATTACTAATTTCAGGCGTAAAAGGTAAAGTAAATACCAGTGGGGAAATTAATGATGAGAAAACTATAATTAAATTAAAAGAATTTTCTGAATCATTCAACGAACTAGTAAAATACAATTCAACCGATTAACCCCCCATTAAAGGATCGGTACGGCTGCTTTTTCCATGATCTACATGCCCCGCAAACCTATAAGTAATTTGTTCATTGGAAACCGGGCGGACTAAGAAATCATACCAGCCATGGCTATCCTGCAGATCAAAGGAAAAAACCTTAGTTCTCCCTGCCTTATGCAAGGTATCTTTCAAGCCATAACCCAAGTCCTTGATCAAGAAATCCTCTTTTACACCATCAACCTTCAAATGCCAGACTTGTCCCTTTCCTTGATAACCTATAATCCTAGGTATAAGCTTATCCAACTCCAATTTAAACTCTCGGAAATATCCGTTTGGTCCATACAGCGTGAAACTTACCCTTCCATCCAGAAAATCCTGCATATCCCAGCTATAACTCATCTGCTCTCCAGCTTTTACCGCAAAATTCCAGGCTTGAAAAGAATTTCCCTGCTCCTTATATACCGTATGATTGGTTACAATCAATGGAGCACCAATCTTTTTGTTGGCCTTTAATTTCCCGGCAAGTTCGAAAATCATCGTTAAGCGTTGCTTATTAAGGTCTACTTGGAGATTCACATCCAGGTCATAGGGAATGGCATTAGCCAATTTAGTACCTTTCTCCTGTATGCCCAACCCGTAATGCTTAACCCCATCAAGCTGAAATTCGTCCAATATCGATTTGTAATCTTGGGCTACAAAATTCCCTGGCAACTGCCTATCCTTGGCTGCATGTATCCGCCCTACGTAGGCATTCCGATCCACAAAGTCTATTTCAGGTTTTTTCAATTCCGGAATAGGTCTGAATGCAGAGGTCAGATCCCCACATACTAACCTACGCCAGGCACTGATATTGGTTTCCAATACCTTTTTACCTATTTTCTTGGCAAAGAAATGTTCCATGAACTGCAGGCTGGAACTATGATCAAAAACCTCCGAATTCACCCATCCCCCTTTAGACCAAGGCGATGCAATAACCATAGGTACCCTATAGCCCAGTCCGATCGGACTTTCCAAACTTGCCTCCGGATTGTTTGTCCGGATCCGTTCCTGCTCCACCGTAACATACTCATCCTGCGTATCCACGCCCTTAGCCACCCTTCCTGTGTCCGGTTTATTACTCAATGGTGGAACGAATGGCATGGCATGATCAAAATACCCATCATTCTCATCGTAGGTCAATACAAAAATGGTTTTCTTCCATACCTCCGGATTGGAGGTCAGAATATCCAAGGTTTCTGATACATACCAGGCTCCGTACCATGGCGAACTCGGATGGTCGGAGAAACGGCATGGCGCCGTTAGCCAGGAAACAGCCGGCAATTTATTCTCTTGAACATCTTTTCTGAACTGATGGAAGATATCCCCTTTGGGCACTTGAACATCAACGGTCTTTCCATCGGCTGTATAGCTTATTTTTTCTAATTTATGATAATCCGGATCATTCGTGTTCGTCGTAAATGCCCGTTCATGTATTTCCTGCTCGATCTTGGAAAGCTTTGCAAAATTCAAAGCGGAAAACTGTTCCACATCCTTTTTAAAATTATTCAAGCGGTCAACAACTTTCTGATAAGCTTCTTGGGAAGCATATCTCGCAACGGTCAGTTCATGCTCGATCTCCCTGATCCGACGTTTGGCATAGGCTTGATAAGCGGGATGGAATTTTACTTGGTACTGTTTATGAAATTCGAGGTTATTATCGGTAAAATTAGCCAACCAGTCTTCTTCTTCCCCAGTTAATCCCACCGGAAGGCTGAGTTCATTCTGATAGACCTTCCAAGAAATACCGGCTTCTTGAAGTCGTTCCGGATAGGTTTTCCAAGTAAGGTCTCGGTAATTGATCTGTCCATTATCCACATGAGCTACCGAATTGGGATCCCGGGGGGTTTCACGCACCGTACCAGTCCAGAAATAAGATCTATTGGCACTCGTTCCTGTCAATGAAGAACAGAAATGTTGGTCGCATACTGTAAAGGCATCTGCAAAAGCATAATAAAAAGGAATATCCTTTCGCTCATAATAACCCATGGTTAAAGGGATATGCCTATATTTTTGATTTCCTGGTCTTTTGGCGAGAAGCCATTTATCCATTTTACCATTATTGCGAGCCATGACCATATCCCGCCAACCATGAGGAAGATCGCCCATCCAGGTCACTTGGGTATTTTCAATATCCAGATGGAATGGACCATAACTTTTTTCGCCATCCATCGTTTGATGCCATACGGGTACACGATCAGGCCCTCGATAAGTCCTCGGGTCATTGAATCCACGAACACCTTTAAGCATACCAAAACAATGATCGAACGATCGGTTTTCCTGCATCAAAAACACGATGTGCTCCGCATCAAGATAGGTAGATCCTGGTGCTGCCTCAATGGCCAATGCCTTTTGAATAGATTCAGGAATAACATGGGTTAACGCTGTAGCGCCCGCAAATAGGGATGCTTTTTTCAGAAAATCTCTTCTAGAACTCATGAAAGAAAGATAGTCCTTTTTTACCAAAAAAAATGAGGGTAATATTTTTTTCATGAAAACAAGTATTCATATGAAGTAAATAACTTATTAAATTTATTTAATATAGTAATATGAAATATTTTTTATTTATATTAGATGATATAATAAAAACTATAAATTATTAACAAAAACATCATGAGAGCACTATTTATTTGGAGCTGTTTTTTTCCAGTCTCATGCTTAATCACCAATTATATCCATAAGAATATCCTTCCACTAACCATCGATTGGATTCTATTCTTAATTTTTATACAGATGGCTATTCTATATATCTGTATAATCCCAGGAAAAAATAATAAAAGAAAAAAAGGCTATTATTAAATAGCCTTTGAGAAAATCTTTAACGTCAAAATTTTATTTTAAAACTTCTTCCAAGAACATCTTTGTATGTTTCCAGGCTCTTTTTGCCATGATCTCATTGTAATCTGGCGATTCTGGATTAGTAAAGGTATGTTTGGAATTCGCATAGGTTATGATTTGCCAATCTGCCTTAGCATCATCCATTTCTTTCACAAAACCATCATAATCGGCTTTCGAAACGGATGCATCATCCGCTGGATGCAAAACCAAAACCTTGGTCTTCACTGGCTGCATCACCCGACTTGGATCTTTTGCTAGCCCTCCATGAATACTCACCGCACCTTCCACGTTCAATCCTCCTCGAGCAGCTTCCAGAGCACCTGAACCGCCAAAACAATAGCCTATTACCGCTATTTTAGTCGCGCCTTGCTTTTTCAGTTCATCCATGCCTGCCTGAATACGCTTCTGATAGGTCGCAAAATCCCTTTTAAAGATTGTGGATTGTTTACCAGCCTCCGCATTGTCCTTCGGCGTATTGCCTACCCCATAGATATCAGCGATCAATACCAAGTAGCCTTCCTTTTCCAGGTCAAGTGCTGCATCCTTCGCTTCCTGATCAATTCCTTTCCACGCCGGTAATATTAAGACCGCAGGTAAGGATTTTCCGGCATTGCTCGAAATCAGACCCGATAATTTTTGATCTTTTTCCTGATAAATAACCTCTTTAAGGCCTTGGCCTTTCGCCATCGATCCAAAGATCAAACTGAATAGAATAATAGAACCCAAAACTTTCATAAGTATATCTTTTTAATTAACATTTACTTTCTTTTTTAGATAAGTTAAAACAGACATCACATCCTGCTCCCCATAGCCCTCATCATGTGCTGATTGATAGGTATCTTTCAAAACCTTTGTAAATGGAAGATCAGCACCTGCCGCTATGGCTAATTTGACATCCTTTAACATCAGATCCAGGGAAAATGCCGCTGGAAATGAATCTTCAATGATCGATTTTGTCTTCACTTTAGTTGCCCCGCTCCCACTAGCACTCTGGTTGATGATATCCATCATATCCGTACGGGAAATCCCCAACTTCTCTGCCAATAGAACGGTCTCTGCCATGCCTTGGTATAAAATAGACAGGTAATAGTTGATACAAAGCTTAGCCGCAATTCCTGCCCCATTAAAACCCAAATCCTTAACTTCCTTTCCCATAAGACTCAGGTAAGGATTAATCCTTTCTTTGTCCTCTTGCGTTCCACCTATCATGAATATCAACGTTCCTTCCTTGGCGGGCAGTGTACTTCCTGCTACTGGAGCATCGATAAAAGATCCTCCTTTCGCCAAAAGTGTAGATGCAATAGCCGTAGAAGCTTCTTCGGATATCGTACTCATGTCTACAAATAATTTTCCTTCTACGGTACCACGTAATATATTTTCATAAACAGCATGTACCGCATCATCATTCGTTAACATCGTAAAGATGATATCAGTTTGTTTGACCAGGTCAGAAATATCTTCACAAACTGTACTATGTTCCTCAAAATCTTTTGCCTTTTCTAAGGTTCGGTTGTAAACATAGAGGTCCACTCCTGCTTTCTCTAGGTTTTTGGCCATAGGATGACCCATATTGCCCAAACCTATAAATCCAACCTTAACTGCATTATCCATTAGCTTTTGTATTTATCATGTAAACCTTTGCCTGCGAGAACCAAAGGTTTGATTTTTTCTAGTCGACTTATTTTTGTCTTCTCCTGCTTCGCCTCATCAATATGTTCCATATATTCTTTCTTCTTCCCAGGCGTTAACTTTTCGAAGGCATCTTTAAATGCACTATCTTTTTCCATTTCTTCTTTTAGTAGACCTGTTAATTCCCGAACAGGACTTTTCTCTGGCTTAATCTCTTTACCATCCCTAATGGTCTGCACAGATTCCTCGATATAATCCAGGATCATTTTTTCATCCATATCCTTGACATCCGTAAATCGCCATTGCCGCAAAGATTTGGTCTTCCCTTCAGAGGCAGTTACCAAAACCTTCTTCCTATCGGTCAAGAAAACACCATTATAGAACCATAAAGAGAAAAAATCTTTAAAGCCACCCCAGGCAATTACATTTTTCCCCTGAAAAGTATACACATCCGTTCCCCATTTAAATGTTTTAACCAATGGAGTCTTAGTTTGTTCGATCAATCGCGTCATTAATTCTTCACATTCCGTCCAGCGCGTTCGATGGGTATCCCATTTAGGTCCTTCCTTATCTTTCAATTGGTCTACATTGTATTGTACCATCTTTTCAATTAGCGACTTTGGTAGCTCTTTTCCCAAAGGAATCTGAATGGCTCCCTTTGAAGTTTTTAAGCCTTTCAAATCATCCGCAAAATGGGAAATGGCAGCTGTACCTGGATATAATCCCAAGTGTTGTTTGAACATCGCAAAATGGATCAGATTTCCATTGTACCTGAAGGTCGGCATGCCATAGTTGATGGTCTCCTTGGCTTCTTTTGGCGCGGCGTTCTTAATAATCTGCCTAACATGTTCCAAGATGGATTGCTGTTCACCGGCAAAGTTGGCGATGTATTCGTCAATGGTAGAAAAGGTTACTCCTGCCATTCTACTGTTCTTTAGTTTTCATAAAATCAAAGGCACCATTGCGTAGGTTGATCCCATATTCTAAACTTGCCTTCATGCAAGCTAAGAAATTTGCCCAACCTTCTGTTTGTCCTATGGCCTGTTTTATTCCATCATCATCCTTCTCCATAAAACTTTCTTTTACACGGACTACAGTGGAATCATCGCTCAGCTCTTCCAAAAATATTTCTACAAGCATCCCTTCTGCTCCGCCGCTCCAATCGAAAGAAATGTATTCATTGGATTTGATCAATTTCCCTGTTACTGGAAAAACATCGTCAAACTCCGGGAACTTCCATTCTACCGTCACATCGGAATCCAGATTTCCAGTAGAACTCTTTATGAAATATTTGCTCATCTTATCGGCCTTGATGATGGCATCGAAAACATCTTCTACCGGTCTTTGAATTTGCAAGGCTGCTCGGGCTGTTAGTTTGTCTTTCATAAGTTTTGTGTTGATTCTAAAAACGAATATACCAATAAAAATTCTTGCCTTAAGGCAAGTGAACTTGAAATAATAATGAATAATTTCGGTTAATCAATTTAGAAACAACATGGAAACTCAAAAAGTAAAAGTACAATCCGCAATCAATGCACCATTAAAAAAAGTTTGGGAAGCGTATAATAATCCTGAAGATATCGTAAATTGGAATCAAGCATCTCCAGATTGGCATTGTCCTTCTTCGGAAAACGATCTACGGGTTGGCGGAAAGTTCAAGAACAAAATGGCCGCAAAAGACGGAAGTTTTGAATTTGATTTTGAAGGCACCTATACAGAGGTAACACCTTATAATTCCCTTTCCTATGTTTTGGGGGATGAGCGGACGGCTGATGTTAGGTTTTCGGAATCAAACGGCCAAACCCTAGTGGATGTTTTATTCGATGCAGAGGGAACTAATCCGGTGGACATGCAGCGTGAAGGCTGGCAGGCTATTCTGAACAGCTTCAAGGATTATGTAGAAAATAAATAGAGAATATGGAAGCACCCAAATTTAAATTAGGACAGATTGTATGGGCAGACCTTACAACAACCAAAGCAGATTCCTTAAAGGAATTTTATAAGGAGGTAGCCGGATGGCAGGAATTTCCGGTGGCCATGCGTGATGATGACGGCGAATATAACGACTATGCCATGCTGGTTGATTCAGAAAATGCTGCCGGCGGCATCTGTCATAAGCGCGGAAAAAACAATAACCTCCCTCCCCAATGGATCATGTACATCTATGCAGAGGATGTGGAGGAACGGTTGAAAACCGCTTTGGATTTGGGTGCAAAATTGATCCATGAAAGCAAAAAACCAGATGGTACCTACAATTATGTCATTATTGAAGACCCGGCAGGCGCGGTATTCGGAATTGGTAATATGCAGTAATTAGGCGAAGTCAAATGGCAAAACTAAAAACGCATTATACCGATGAGGATGTCATCGCTTTCATTGAGCAGGTCGATAACCAACAGAAAAGAGAAGACAGCTATGAACTGATTCGATTGATGGAAGAAACCACAGGAGAAAAAGCAAGAATGTTCGGCCCATCCATCATTGGTTTTGGAAATTACCATTATAAATATGCATCAGGCCATGAAGGCGATGCCCCATTATTGGGCTTCTCTCCACGAAAAGCGGCTATTTCCCTTTATGTCTATTCGGGCAGTGAGGAACATGCGCATTTATTGGATGGATTGGGAAAATATAAAATGGGAAAAGCCTGTATCTATGTAAAAAAATTAAGTGATCTACATATAGATGCATTAAAACATTTGATGGAGGAATCTGTTAAATTTACCAAACAAACATATCCAGATTCCTAAGTTCAAAAAAATGAAACAGCACAGCACGAACTATTACAATACCCTGATCACCGTAGCGGAAGATTGCAAAGCAAAAGAAGCAATTGCTCCTCCGGTAAAAGAAGGAAAATTAACGGTAGCCAATCTGCAATATGATATGCTGATGGAAAACTCGGGGGATATGACCTCCGATGACCTTATATTTAACGTCCATGCCATCCGAAAAGATTTTATCGAGCAGGAATTGGAAACCGAAAGAGCAAATTTTTATTCAAAAGGACAAGCCTGTCTTCGAACCTCTCCACTGGCAAAAACCTATGGTTGGGCCATATTTCATGATGCTGAAGGAAAAATTAAATTATTAGATCCAAATACGGATGAATACAAAAGGTTGATGGAGGACGATGGCATCAAGAAAGTACCAGCAATGAAATCCAGCAAATAAAAAAAGAACTTGTCGTATGGCAAGTTCTTTTTGTTTTAAGCCCCGTAACTTAGTACTAATAAAAAATCATATACCATGGAAGATCAACATTTCTATCAATTTGATATTCAAGGAAATCAATTGACCATTAAGCGCAGTTACAACGGAAGCTTAGCACAAGTCTGGCGAGCATATACAGATGCTGAAATACTAGATTTATGGTGGGCGCCGAAACCATGGAAATGCGAAACAAAGTACCAGGACTTTGTTCCTGGAGGAACCTGGCTATATGCCATGAAAGGTCCAGAAAATGAAACCCATTGGTCTATTTTTAAATACAATACCATTAATTTCCAAGAATCCTTCTCCGGAACGGATGCTTTTACGGATGACCAAGGACATATCAACACCTCCTTTCCGCAATCGACTTGGAATACCTCTTTTGAAGAAAAAGATAATGGAACTTTGGTAACCAATATATGCACATTTGAAAATGAGGATGCAATGAATCAGCTTTTAGAAATGGGTTTTAAAGAAGGCTATGAAATGGGGCAGTCTAATCTCGATGCCTTACTAAAAGAAGGCTTTTAAAATCCTGTTGACAATGGGTTGTCAAAACCCCTCCTATCTTTGATTAAACATTTAGAAACCACATAAAAAAAACATTATGGCAAAGATTCATGCTTATTTAAATTTTAATGGAAATTGTAAAGAGGCTTTCGATTTCTATCAGCAAGTATTCAAAACAGAATCAGTAGGAACCTACCGTTATGGCGATATGCCTGCAGACCCAAATATGCCCGCATTACCAGATGATGCCAAGGATCTCATCATGCATACTGCCATTAAGATCAATGATAGCACCATGATCATGGGATCGGATACCTATGAAGCTTTTGGTCCAAAAGCAACCTTGGGTACTTCCACTTACATTATGCTGGATGCTGAAAGTGCTGAAGAGGCTAAAGCGCTACATACCGCATTAGCCAAAGATGCACAAAACATAGAAATGGATCTGGCGGAAACATTTTTTGCGGAATTATATTCTTCTTTCCAAGATAAATTTGGCATCTCCTGGATGGTTCATTTCGAAGGAAACAAGAAAATGGGATAAGATTTTTCCCCTTCATTTCTTATATGAAGAATCTAACATTTAAAACTATTGGTAAAATCTTAATGGAGGTTCCTATGGAACAATATGAAAATGTATTGCATTTTTATAGGGACCTCCTATTGTTTGATGAAATTGATGGAGATTTCACGGACATTAATTGTAAAAAGACCATATTTCTGAACGGCAACCTTCAATTGGAAATATGTGCCTCCCCTGATATAAAAGAATCAACCATCAAATTATTGCTTGAAACCAATGACCTAAACCAAGCCTTGGGATATTTTCAAGCCAATAAAACCGAAAGTCATCTGAAAAAAAATGTTGCGGCATCTGAAATATTGCATGTAACAGATTATGGAGGCCTTCGACTAATGGTCATGGAAAATGACCTCAAAAATCCCTAAGCGATGCTCTACGAAATTATTCTCTTGGCCCAACTCCAACAAAAAAGAAAGGAAATCATCATGAAAAACAACATTATCCCTGCCATTTGGTTTGATCATAACGCCAAAGAGGCATTCGAATTTTACAGCCAAACTTTCCCAGAGACGGAAATCGAGAAAGCGGATGACATCGTCGTGGAAGGATCTATCCGTGGATTAAAGTTCATAGGAATTAACGGTGGTCCTTTGTTCAAACCAAATTCCGCTATTTCCTTTATGCATGTTTTTGAGACTAAAGAGGAATTAACAGCAGTATGGGAAAAACTGAGCCAAAAAGGAAAAATAATGATGCCTTTGGACAGCTATCCCTTCAGCGAACTATATGCCTGGGTAGAAGACCAATATGGCGTAAGCTGGCAGCTTTATCTGGGTAAACTAGCCGATGTAAACCAACAGAAAATCATACCTACCCTTATGTTCTGTGAAAAACAACAGGGAAGATGCAAGGAAGCATTGGCATTTTATGGAGAATTGTTCCCTGATTTTGAATCGCAGGGTGTTTTGGAATATCCTGAAGGTGAATTCAAAGGTCAGGTGATGCACGCACAGTTTAAAGCAAATGGGTATACGTTGGCTGCAATGGACTCTGGATATCCTCAAGATTTTAGTTTTACCGAGGGGGTTTCATTAACCATCTCCTGCAAAGACCAAGAAGAGATAGATTATTATTGGAACAAGATCACAGAAAAGGGACAGGAAAGTCAGTGTGGGTGGTGTAAAGACCAATTTGGGTTGAGCTGGCAGGTCGTTCCAAAACAGATTTCCGAGATCTTAAGTAATTATCCGCAGGCTAATCGGGCATTGATGGGTATGAAAAAAATTGAAATCGATAAGCTTATAAATGCTTAATATATACGGCATTAGGTATAAATTCTTATCTTTAATTTAAAGTTTGATAAATCTGTCCCTAAAAATTCCCTATTATTAGCCCATGAATTCATTTATCATATTTCTAAGAGCAGTAAATGTTTCCGGAAAAAACCTGATCAAAATGGCAGATTTAAAGGCTTTGCTCGTAAAGGAAGGATATCAGGATGTAAAGACCTATATCCAAAGTGGTAATGTTTTTCTGAAGAGTAATCTTTCGGCGAAAGAGTTAAAAACTAATTTCAACCAACTTTTAAAGAAGCATTTTCAACTCGAAATATCTTGTTTTGTATTAACCATAGATCAGGTTAAAAAAGCACTTGCCAACAATCCTATTAAAAGAGAAATGGAAGGCAATAAATTGTTTTTTACCTTCTTGGATGATACGCCCAAAAAAGAAGATATCGATGCATTGGGAGCTTTGGACATTAGCCCTGAAGAATACCATTTAAATGAAGATCTCCTTTACTTTTACTTACCAAATGGTATGTCAAACAGTAAACTAAATAATAATTTCTTCGAAAAAAAATTAAAAGTGAATGCGACGGGTAGAAACTTAAATACCATAAATAAAATGTTGCAATTAGCAAACGAATAATTAATTCAATTCATAAAACCAATCCAAAACAACATGAAATTTTTAAAGTATCTATTATTTATTGTACTCGGCCTAGTGGTCATTGTACTTATTGTGGCTGCCATCCTTCCGAAGGATTTCCATGCAGGCAGTGAGATCGTCATCAAAAAACCTAACCAAGAAGTTTATGATTATGTGAAATTGATCCGGAATCAGGGTAATTATGATAATTGGTCTAGGCAGGACCCCAATATCGAAAGACACTATGAGGGTGAAGATGGAACCGTAGGTTTTACCTATACCTGGAAAAGCAAAAAAGTGGGTGATGGAAAACAGGTGCTGACCAAATTAGACGAAGGAAAACGCGTCGATATGGATTTATTCTTTAATGGTACCGGAGATGCCAATAAATCATTTATGTCTACCACGCCAATCGATTCCACAAGCACGAAAGTCATTTGGGAAATTGATGGGAAAATGCCCTACCCCTTCAATATCATGTCTTTATTTTTTGATATGAACAAGGATTTTGATGCTGGACTTTCCAACCTGAAAGAAATATTAGAAAAACAATAACATTGCCAATCAAAACTCCTCTTAATCCATTAAAGATTAGGAGGAGTTTTATTATGGGTAAAACATTCGGGCAGCCTCTGCGTTTAATGTTAAATTAATCTTACCAACATGAAAAAGATCCTTTACGCCCTGATGATCATTGGACTTTCCGCTTGTCAGAATGCCAAAAATAACACTGAAAATTCTTTGAAGGATTCCGTTGTTGCTACCAATGATAGCACGGCAAAGGCCATCGATAATGCTTCTGCCTGTGTATGGTTGAAAGAAAATGTAGAAGGTTTTTTTAAAAAGGGCGACATGAATGCCATGGCCAATTTATGTACGCCAGCTTATTATGAATATAAAATGGATGCCACTAATGTTGATTTGGACCTGGATGGGAGTTTAACCGAATCGGAATTCCATGCGAAATATGCAAAAGATTATGATACTAAATTAGCAGGAATTGGTGCAGGATTTTTAATATCGGGTCAAGATTATGGCAGCATTACCCTATCCACTTGTGATGTATTACATGAGGATGCGGAAAGCATTACCCTAAAATCAGTCATATCCGATTGTGATTACCAGACCGATTACCATCGTGAAATTGTATTGGCCAAGGAAGGAAATAGTTTTAAGATCAAAGATGTTAAGGAATTTGATTAGCATATACATTACTCAACCAGGTAAATAACTGTTGATTATCAATACCTTGGACAGCTATACCTAAAGTTTTCATGATCTTATCAAATACCTCAGCGATCAAAAGATCATCCCTATTGCTGAATAATAGCACATGTTCGCCTGTCTTTGGATAGAATAGCACGATGTTATGAAATCCGGTACTTTCTCCTGAATGAAACCATATCGGTTCATTAGTTGAATCCAAGCCTCGGAACCAGCCATAGGAATACGTTATTGGTCCTTTAACGGGCATACTGTTCAACCTATTGAGATAGTCCTCTTCCACGTTTAACCCTTTCATTTCTTTTTTAAGATTTTTCAACCATTTCTGATAATCGCTTGCTGAAGTGTATACCCCACCATCTCCTAAAGTAGAACTCGTTAAACTTTGATCCGCAAAAATAAACCTGTCTTTTTGTGGATGATAACCATATGCCCGATTGGGGATTTTTCGATTCACATCATACAGGAGGGAATTTTTCATGTTGAAAGGATCAAAAAACATGGTTTTCATGGTATTGGCGTAACTTTCTCCAGTTAGTTGTTCAACAATTAACGCGAGCAAACAATAAGCTGTATTGCTATATCTAAACCTGCTTCCCGGTTCAAAAAATAAGGTTTCTGAAGGCTCGATAATGCGAAGGACATCTGCATCACTTAACGGTTGTTTAATCTGATCGCCCATGAGGCTTTCATAATCCGCGATCCCAGAACTGTGGTTCAATAGATGCTGAACTTTTATTTCGCCGACTTTTCCCTTTAAGTTTGGAAAGAAAGTGGAAATTCGGGTATCCAAGGTTAATTTATCAGCCTTTATTAATTCATGGATAGCTTTAGCCGTAAATTGCTTGCTCACAGAAGCCATTCTAAAATTGGTTTTAGCATCTATTCGGTTGGGAGTCTCTAGATGAGTGACACCGGAGGATTTAATAAACTGAAAACCCTTAAAATTTATGGAAACAACAGCTCCAGGATTAGTTCCACTTGGATAGGCTGAAGTAAAGATCTGTGTTATTTGATCGGCCAAATTTTTTTCTTGTGCAAAACTGGTTTTTAAACAAAAAACAAGAAATCCTATGGTGAAAACAAGACAATATGTAGGTTTAAACATGTTCATGAATTTAGGTTCATGCTTACAAATAACCGCACAAACTTAAATAAAAACAAGAAAACCGGCCAATATTTCTATTGAACCGGCTTTCACATGTAAAACATAATCTCTATTCAGCAATTTCTATACCTATTGCATTGGATTTCTTAAATTTTCTGTAACGGTCGATCTCATCAGCCAATTTTGAAATGGCAAATCCGACGATCGATGCATCATCCAACCAACCTAAAATCGGTATAAGATCTGGAACAGCATCCAATGGCGATACCACGTAAATAATGGTGGCAACGATGACCGATAAGTTCCATTTATTCATTTTATATCGGCCAGCGAACGTATCCTTGACCATAGCTATCAACAATTTGAACTCATTGGTTCGTCCTTGTAAATGTTGCGCTTTATCTTCAGCAAGATCAATTTCCTCGTTGGTCAACTTTCTGTTCTTGAAAGTATTGAACAATAATAACGCCTTACCAAAATAGTTTTTTTTCATTTTTTCTTTATCCATTTTCCTCTATGACATACATATTCTCAAACGGTTTAATCAATTAAAAATTATATGACATTCACCTAATTATCTTTTCATGTCTTCGCAAAAAAAAGAAGTGTTCAGATAATAAATTCATACAGCCAACGTTATAGTATTAAAAGAAGGATTATTTTAATGTTTTATTATGGCAATGGGCCATAATGCAAAGAGTAAAGTAATTTTTTTAGAAAGAGGTTGATGTGAATCAACCTCTTTTGTTGTTATATTGTATCTATCATACAAACAACAGATTTTCAAAACATGCTTAAAAGATCCTTAACCTTGGTTTTTCTCCTTCCTTGTTTGCTTTTTGCACAGCAAAAATTCTTTTTATACCGTTACAATGACCAGTATGGTCTGTCAGATAAAACAGGGACACAGGTTATCACCGGCAATTTCATTCGCAGTAGTGAAGACTTGGAAAACCAGATCCTTTTTGACACGAAAGAAAAGAAAAATGTATTGGTCAACTTAGAGTCCGGTGTGCAGAAAACCTTTGATGAATTTATCGCAAATAGCATATTTCTGGAAAATCAATATTATGCTAATGTTGAAGATAAAGGGAAGTTCTATCTCTATAGCCAAAAAACGGGTGAAAAGTTAGAAATGCCTTTAGTCATTCGAAAACAGCATTTGCCAAAGGTCTTTATGCTGAATAAGAAATTTTTATACGCCATTGGTTCGGAAACCATGTTTCCAAAGACTCCTGAAGTGAAAAAGCCAAAAACTAAAGCTTCGGCAAGCAAAATTCCAACCATTATCCCTGAACCTAAATTAGAATATCCAATATCTCTCACCTACCTTTATATTTTCAAAAATGAAAGGAGTATGCCTCTTGTCTCAAAAATAAAAGTGGATGAAAATTACCGGTTCTCGGGAAATGAACCAAACAGTATTTTCAGCCTTTATAATCTACATAAAACGCCAAAAAACGAACCTGCTAAAGAGATGGAAATCAATATTGTAGAAAGAAAAAGGACCAAAGGATTAGTGAGGGCACTGAAAAAGTCTCAACTTTTTAATGAGATTTAAAGAAATGACTGAGTACAAGATTTATCTTACTCGGTCATTTTTGTTCTAAGGATTTCTGAAAATTTGTTTT
>NZ_JAYLLN010000049.1:0-22089 GCF_037126265.1 Sphingobacterium tenebrionis | reverse complement strand
AAGTACCTAAACAGGTTGGCACTGGAGTTCGATATGAAATTAGATAAGATACATTGACCTGATTAACAATAGGTTATACAACATGTCATTGGTAGCGTAGTCGAAGGATCTGTACGGGTACTAACGAACAGATGCTTCGACTCCCCTCAGGATGACAAAGTCGAAAGATTGCTTCGTCGTACCTCCTCGCAATGACGTAAAAATTTCCTCGCAATGACGTAAAATCACGCTCTCAATGACGTAAAATCAACCACTGAATGATTTAAAAATTTCAAATTCTTTAAAAAGATAGCTCCTTAATAAATCTTTCAGCATCCACATACCCAACTAATCTCTTTAGTTCCTTAGCTCTCTGCATCTTTCCATCCGCCTGTTCAACAGTTTCCAAAGCAATGTCGAAAGGTTTTTGTGATGAGTCGGAATTGAATATCTCTAAAAGGACAGTAGAGAATTACATCACCCAGGCATTAGCTTTTATCCGCAAGAAAAATCAATCGGCTTATATTGTTCTGACCTGTTTTTAACCTCCAACATTCCGTATATTTGCCGATATGGAAATCGCTGATCAAATATTTAATATTAAAACCGAGGAAGAGTTCAATAGTGCTGCACTCTCTGTTTTTAAGCATCAAGCGAACCATAACCCTATCTACAAAAAATTTCTCCAAATTCTAGGTAAAGATGTAGGATCCATCGAAAATTATCGACAGATTCCTTTTATGCCCATACAGTTTTTCAAGACCCGTGAAGTCTTGGAAGAGGACAAAGAGGCTGAAATAATTTTTAGCAGCTCAGGAACTACCGGAATGGTCACAAGCCAACATTTTGTTGCAGATTTACGTTGGTATGAGAGAAGTTTTAAGTTGGCTTTTGAGGAATTTTATGGAGGTATTGGCGATATAGTTGTTCTGGCTCTCTTGCCAAATTACCTGGAAAGATCAGGATCCTCCTTGATCTATATGGTTGATGATTTGATCAAGAACTCACATCAAGATGAAAGTGGCTATTTTTTATACAACCATCAGGACTTAAAGAGCACCTTAGAAGCATTAAAACAGCAAGGTACCAAAACAATTCTTTTTGGTGTGACCTATGCCTTATTGGATTTTGTGGAGGAATTTAAGGTTGATTTTCCAGAATTGATCGTCATGGAAACCGGCGGAATGAAAGGGAAACGAAAAGAAATGATTAGAGAAGAACTCCATGCTATCTTATCCACAGGATTTGGGGTTTCAAAAATACATTCGGAGTATGGAATGACCGAATTATTATCGCAGGGTTATTCCAAAGGGGATGGTCTATTTAGAACGCCCGCCTGGATGAAGATATTAATTAGGGACACGAACGATCCATTGACTTTAATAGACGATAAAAAAACAGGAGCGATAAATGTCATTGATCTTGCCAATTATCACTCCTGTTCTTTTATTGCTACCCAGGATCTGGGTAAATATCATCCCGATGGTTCCTTCGAAATTTTAGGTCGTTTTGACAATTCCGATATCCGTGGATGTAATCTTTTAGTTCAATAATATTTTTGCTCTGTGACCAACCAGCTTTATTCTTATTAGCCGATGTGTCTAATCTGCCTAATTGGATTACTGTAAACTTGGATCATTAAAGGTATTACCCGCATTTAAGTCACCAGATTCATATCCCTTTTTGAACCAATATGCACGTTGCTCTGATGTTCCGTGGGTAAAAGATTCCGGATTTGAACGTCCAGTACTTTGCTCTTGGATATGGTCATCCCCAACTGCAGCGGCTGCACGCATCCCTTCCATGATATCATCTGCAGTTAATTTCACATCACTCAATTGAGTTGCATAATGCGCCCATACACCTGCATAAAAATCTGCTTGAAGCTCTGTCATCACCGATATTTTATTGTACTCACGTTCGCTCATCTGCGCACGCATCGCATTGGTTTTATTCAAAACTCCAAAAACATTTTGGATATGGTGACCGATCTCATGCGCAATCACATAAGCAAGGGCAAATTCGCCTTTAGCACCAAAGCGATTGGATAATTCCCTGTTGAAACTCAAATCGAGATAGATTGTTTGGTCTCCAGGACAGTAAAAAGGTCCGAAAGCCTTTTGTCCAAATCCACAACCTCCTGTTTCTGTCCCTTCGCGATAGATGGCCATTTTTGCTATTGGATAGGATTTTCCATTCTCTTGGAATAATCTACCCCAAACATCTTCTGTACTCGCCAATACCACATCTGAAAATTCTATTAACCGGTCTTCTTCCGGAGTGGATTCTACCGGACCTTGTTGTGTTGCCGGACTAGCTTGATTTTGGACCTGATTTAAGATCTCAGAAGGATCTCCTCCCATCAGAAAACCGATAATCAGAACAATAACTCCACCAATTCCCCCTAAAGTAAGTTTTTGTCCTCCGGACATTCCTCTACGATCTTCAACATTACCGCTGCGGCGGCCGCCTTGCCATTTCATAAGTATATTTCTTTTTTTAAGTTATAATGATTCTTCCATACACAAATTCTTTGCCACAAGTTTAGAATCCTTCATTTTTAATGATTCCAAAAGGCTCGTTTAATTTGCTTATCTTTGGGATAATTAAATATCCTATTTTTTTATGTTAATAGACGAATTAAAAAGCAGAAGTGAAAATACATGTGAACTATGTGGTTCAACAGAAAACCTAGAAATCTATGAAGTTCCCCCTACTTCTACTCCTAATTTAGATAACAGCATTTTATGCTGTTCTGTTTGCAAGGCGCAGATTGAAAAAACAGAACAAATTCAACCCGATCATTGGAAAGTATTGGGCGAAAGTATGTGGTCTCCAAATCTTCCCGTACAAATCGTGGCTTGGCGAATGTTGAGCAGATTACGCAATGAGGCTTGGGCATCTGATTATTTAGATATCCTTTATCTGGATGATGAAGCATTGGCTTGGGCTAAAAAAACAGGTGATCATGAAGCGGATGCTACCGTTGAATTTCATCAAGACTCAAACGGAACTAGGCTATTTGAAGGTGATACCGTGGTATTGATCAAAACTTTGGATGTTAAGGGCTCCAGTATATCTGCCAAATTAGGAACTGTGGTAAAAAATATTCGACTTGTTCATGACAATACTGAGCAGATTGAAGGCAAGGTTGAAGGGCAAACCATCGTTATATTAACAAAGTATTTGCGGAAAGGATAATTTCCGCTTAAAAATCAGCGAAATGAGAAAGTTATGTGTGATGCTGGGGTTAATTTTTGCGACTTTTCAGTTGCAAGCGCAGACCAAGATAGGCTCGGCAGAAATTGAGAAGGTAAAGGATAAGAAAAACATCCAATTATTGGATGTTAGAACCAGCAAAGAGTTTCAGGATGGTCATATCCAAAACGCCAAAAACCTGGATTGGAACAACAAAGAAGAATTCAAGAAAGCAGTTTCAAAATTGGACAAATCCAAACCGGTTTATGTGTATTGCCTAGGTGGAGGAAGAAGCAAGCAAGCATCTGCTTATCTAGCAGATAATGGCTTCCAGGTTTATGATTACAGTGGTGGCATGATGGATTGGAGAAGTTCCAATAAGGCGGAGATCAAAGAGAATAAAGATGGAAGTACTAAGGATTCTAAATCGGGGAAAGGGTTGACGGAAGAGCAGTTTAACCATTTGGTTAATTCCCAAGACGTAGTTTTGGTTAATTATTCAGCAGTTTGGTGCGGCCCATGCCAGGAATTGAAGCCTACCATCCTTAAAATCCAAAATCGGGAGGCAAAAAAGGTAAAAGTTGTCCGTTTGGATGCTGATGAAAACAAAAATCTACTAAAACAGAAAAAGATTTCCGAGATTCCGAAATTAAGCCTTTATAAGAATGGCAAGGAAGTTTGGAGCCATACAGGAATTATTTCTGAAGCGGAACTAATGAAACAAATCAATAAAGCAGCCAATAAAAAATCTTAATAAGTGAAAGAATTAGCATTAATATCGGGAGCCCTTTTAGGCATTCTCTCTATTGTTTTGGGAGCATTTGGTGCTCATGCCTTGAAAAAAGTACTTTCGGAGGAAAGGTTAAGTTCGTTTGAGGTTGGGGTAAGGTATCAGATGTATGCTGCTTTAACCTTACTTATAGTAGGCTATAATTTCAAATTTGAAGAAAGTTATGAAAATTGGGCGGTGTATGGTCTGTTGTTCGGATGCATCTTATTCTCAGGAAGTATTTATTTATTGAGTTTTAAGGATAAATGGAAAGCTAATTTGAGGTTTTTAGGTCCGGTGACCCCTCTTGGTGGATTACTGATGATCGTAGGCTGGGTAGTGATTTTAATATCCTTTTTGTAGAGACTGTCATCCTTAGCATAGGCTTTAACATTTTGAGCACAGGGATTGTCATCCTGAGCTTAGTCGAAGGATCTGTAAGTCCGTATGGAAGTATAAATTTGAAAAGAATAAATCTAAAAGCGGTAAACAAATAGATCCTCCGACGATGCTACTATAACTCCTTATACCATTTCAAGTACAAATCTATTGCCTTTCTTTTTTCCTCTGTCAAATGATAATCTAGACTCTCGTTCAGGTAATATTCGTAATCAAAACCAGGTATTTCAGGCAATCCTGGAATCACATCTGAAGGTCTCGAAACCCCATCTTTTAAAGCTTCATTGAACTTCCTCAAGAACTCATCCGGAAGCTTCTTATTCGCAACCCACGCTGCAAAAGCAAAAGGAAGACCAGTTAGTTCCTTCCAAAAGTGCCCCAGATCATACACATAAGGAACAGTGGATTTTTTTCCAAAAGTTCGGTCGCCAATTAAAACAAAGGCATCAGCCTCGCCTTCCGAAACGATTTCTACGTCCCTTTTCCAATAACGCTTCAAAAGAATCTGAGCCAAACCATTGGATGTACGAGATTGCTTATCCAATAGTAAGGTATCAACCTCTTCTATGGGCTTATTTGAAAATATAAAAACAGAATCCACATAATCCTTGCTGCCGATGCAATAATCTCCAACCAGGTAATAGGTGTCCATTTTGCTGATTGCCGCTATGGGAATGATTCCCATATCTGCTTCATTTTCTAACACTTTTCTAGCACATTCGCTAGGATAATCCAACATCAGATCAATTTCTTCGATCACTTCTGAGTCCTTAATTCCCTGCAAAAAAGGCAGTGTATTGGTATAAGAAACTGCAGAAACTTTAATTTTCTCCATCTTATAATGCTGATAAATGGGATGTATTGTAATAATCAATAATGTTGAATTGATTATTATGATATTCTAAAATGTATAGTGCGGTATTGGTATGAGGAAAATCATCCATCTGGCATACTGGAACTTCCGTCAAATGGCATAGCATAATCCGCAGGGCTCTTCCATGCATACAAACCAAGACGTTTTCTTCATCTTCTTGAGCCAACATGTATTCTACAGCTTCCCTTTGTCTTTCTACCAAAGTGTTTGGGGATTCTCCTTGGTCAATTGCTAAATCAAGATCATTATTCCGCCAAGAGTTCACCACCTTTTCAAAACCGGTCATGATCTCTGGAGTCTGCTCCTGCCCTTCATAAATTCCCCAACTGATCTCATCCAATCCAACAAGTTCTTCCGATGGAATGCCATGTGCTAAAAATGGCTCTACGGTCTGATGGGTCCGCAGTAAGGTAGAAACGTAAATTTTATCAAAGGGCACATGTTTATAAGCTTCGTAAAAAGCCTGTGCTTGTTTTATTCCATTATCATTCAGTGGACTATTCACCCCTCTCCCCTGCACAATGCCTTTTAGGTTAAGGTCCGTTTGTCCATGACGGATAAAATAAAATGTTTTCTTCAATTTTTTCCTTTCTATGAATTAACTACAGGTAAGGCGTAATATTGTTTTTTTGGATTTTCATCTTCAAAGACAACATCCTTGTAGTCTGTAACCACATGGTATAAGGTATCCCTTTCGATCGGATGACGTCCCACGTTTTTGATCAACTCAACCAGTTCCTTGGTAGACATAGCCGGATTCTGCTCTTCAGCTCCTGCCATGCTATAGATCTTGGTGGTATCATCCAAGGTCCCATCGATATCATCAACCCCAAAACTCAAGGACATCTGAGCAGTATTCCTTGAAATCATCGCCCAATACGCCTTGATATGCGGGAAATTATCCATATAGATCCTGGCAATGGCGTAATTCCTTAAATCTTCAATAACGGAAACTTCAGGCACATCCGACATCTGATTATCCTTATTTCGGAATTTCAATGGAATGAAGGTCTGGAATCCACCCGTTTTGTCCTGCAATTGACGGAGGCGTTCCATATGATCAACACGATGCCAAAACTCTTCAATATGACCATAAAGCATGGTCGCATTGGTATTCATACCTAATTTATGCGCTTGCTCATGGATATCCAACCATTGCTCGGCTGTACATTTATCATGAGCAATCTTTTCTCTTACCTCGGGATGGAATATTTCCGCCCCGCCACCTGGCATGGAATCCAACCCACAGGATTGCAGGTATTTCATACCCTCATAATGGCTTAATTTCGCCTTTTTGAAGATATAGTAATATTCTACCGGTGTTAATCCTTTTATATGTAAGTCTGGACGATGTTCCTTGCAACGCTTAAAGAATTCGGCATAGAATTCCAGGTTCTGTTTCGGAACAACACCACCAGTAATATGTACTTCAGTAACTGGTTCATTGTCATATTTCTTCACAATGTCCATCATCCCGTCTACATCCATTTCCCAACCATCATCACGGTTCTTAATCATCCTGGAATAAGAACAGAATTTACAATCATAAACACATACATTAGTAGGTTCGATATGAAAGTTACGGTTGAAATAGGTGATATCGCCATGCTTTTTCTCGCGGATATAATTGGCCAAAACGCCCAAATATCCCAATTCAGCATGTTCGTATAAATAGACGCCTTCATCAAAGGTAATTCGCTCTTCATTGAGCACCTTCTGAGCAATCTGTTTTAGTTCGTGTGATATGTTCTTATCGTTTAATAAAAACGCTAATTTTTGTGTTGTTTCCATGACGCTCTCCTAATATACAAAGTTATGAAAACTAGCTTTAAATGGCTAATCCCTTAAGCGCTTATCCCTCAGCGAATTGCTGCATATCGATCAATCGCTTGTATAGACCATTCTTCCCAATGAGCTCCATATGTGACCCAACCTCCACGATTCGACCATCTTCCAACACCACAATTTTGTCCGCATTCTGAATCGTACTTAAACGATGGGCAATCACTACCGTGGTTCTATTTTCCATCAGTTTATAAAGAGATTCCTGTACCAGACGTTCAGATTCGGTATCCAAAGCAGATGTAGCCTCATCCAACAACATAATTGGAGGATTTTTAAGTACTGCCCTCGCGATACAGATTCTTTGGCGTTGCCCACCTGATAATTTCGAGCCCCTGTCTCCAATATTCGTGAGGTAACCCAATTCTGTACCCATAATAAATTCATGGGCATTAGCTATTTTGGCCGCTTGAATCACTTGCTCCTTGGTTGCCGATTCATTAGCAAAAGCGATATTGTTAAAGATCGTGTCGTTAAAAAGGATGGACTCCTGGTTGACAACCCCAATCAATTGCCTCAAGGATTCCTGATCCAAATCACGCAAATCCTGACCATCAATCTTTACGGTTCCTGAAGTAGGATCCATAAACCTTGGGATTAAATCCACCAAAGTCGACTTACCCCCACCGGATGGTCCTACAAGAGCTAAGGTTTGACCCTTTTGAATATCAAGATTGATATCTTTTAGAACTTGGTTCTCTTCGTAAGCGAATCCAACCTGTTCAAATTTTATACTATTTTCAAAAGAATGAATCACTTTTGCATCAGGTTTATCAGCAACTTGGTTCTTCTCATCGATCAACTGCAACACCCGTTCTCCAGCGGCAATACCGTTGTGGATGTTGGTAAAAGCATCCGTCAATGCTTTTGCTGGACGCATGATCTGTGAAAAAATCCCTATATACGTAATAAACCCAGCAGCTGAAAGATCGCCTTGTCCGGTCAGAACCAAACTACCGCCATATAAAAGAATAATAGCAACCATACAAACGCCTAGCAGCTCGGAAACAGGGGAGCCCATTTGTTGTCTTCTGACCATCCTTCTGTTCACCTTGGCATAGTTATCATTCTCATTATTGAATTTATTTTTGATGTATCCCGCAGCATTAAATGATTTGATGATCTTAATACCTGAAAGGGATTCTTCCAAGTAAGTGATCATATTCGCATAGGTACGCTGACCTTCTTGCGCTTGCTGTTTTAGCGTTTTAACAATCCTAGAGATGAAAAATGCGGAAACCGGAATAACCAATAAAGAAAACAAGGTCAATTTCACCGAAAGCATAAATAGGGCAACCAAGTAAGCGATCAATTGCAGGGGCTCCTTGAACACCACTTGAAGAGTTCCGGTTACCGAAAATTGCACAACCTGCACATCGGAGGCCACTTTAGAGATGATATCCCCCTTCCTTTGGTTGGTAAAATAGCCCAAGTGTAAGTTCATGACATTATCGAAAACCGACTTTCGAAGGTTCAATAAGGTATGAATCCGTAGATTCTCCATGATCCTTTGGGAAAGGTACCTAAATAGATTACTGATGAAAACAGATATTACGATGACCACACAGGTATATTTCAAAGCTCCATATGCACCATAATTGATATACAAGTAATTCGCATAGTAGTTAAAATAGTCCAATAAGTTTAATCCCTTCGGCATGACCATAGCCTCCGGTACGGTATCTTGAGAATTAAAAAGGATTTGCAGCAAGGGCGCCAATAGAGCAAGGTTTAAGGTACTGAACACCACCATTATCAATGTACATATGATATATGGGATGGCATATTTCTCTATTGGTTTGGCAAACGAAAGTAGTCTAAAATATGTTTTCATTTAAAAAACTAAGATTACAAATGTACTAATTTTTGCAACCTTACTTGATTTTACCATCCTTTCGTTCAAAAATGTTGCATTCTGCTGTCAAATAAAATAAAGACCAGCTGGAAAAATGATTTTAATATTCATAATACATGTAGTTTTCTTTGGTCAGAATATCAATAGGCATATATTGCACATTATTAACTTTTCGCTTGGCAATAAAATGCTCATATAAAGCTACAAATGCCCGATATCCTTGTTCGATAGGCTTTTGGCAAATCAGAAAATCGATATGACCAGATTTTAAGTATTCAATATTCTGAATGGTATAATTGTACCCACCAGCTTTACATTCTTCAATTTATGCTTACGGATATATTCAGCTACTAAGTGAACCCGTCCATTCGTAACAAAAATCAATCGCACATCCCTTTTCTTTAATAATTTATCCAACTCATAATTCAGGATTTCCGCATTATCAGATTCTAGGCTGATATTGGTGATATTAATCTTTTTAAAGGTTTCCAGCATGAAATCCTTAAACCCCTCATATCGCTTTTCCAGGTGTTCTGCAGAATCTACATTTTTGGCAATATTTATAACCAGGACATTATCCTTTTCCTCTAATAGATATTGGCAAATATTACCCACTACCCTACCTGATTGATAAAGATCAGCACCAATATAGCTTAATGCTCGAGCAGCAGGGATATTAGTTTCGATAAAAACATACTGTACTCTATTTTCTAAACATTTGATAGCGAAATCCATAGATTCCTTTAAAAAGATGGGGGCAAGAATGATTCCATCTACCGGCTGCTCAAAGATCACATCGTACATTTCCACAAAATTCTTACGATCCTCTTTATCGAATAAATAATAGCTCAATTCCACCCCAAACTCACCAAATTCAGAATAAGCGGATTCAATTCCGGTGATCGGAGCCTTCCAATATCCAGCTTTATTATGGTCATTCGGAATCAGGATGCCAAACTTGTACACCCTTTTGGAGGCCAATCGCTTTGCCAGGATATTGGGCTTATAATCCATCTCTTTAATAATATTCAAAATCTTCTCTTTCGTTTTCTGAGCTACACCCAAACGGTTATGTAATACTCTATCCACCGTCGCAATCGACACATCGGCGCGTCGAGCAATTTCTTTTACTCCTGACAGTTCTGTAATCTTCATATAATCCTTTAGAATTGAAATGTTTTTAATTATAAAGCTAATTAAATAATTAAAATTGTATATCAATAGTACACTTATTAATTTAACACTTACATTACGGTTAATAGAAATTAAATTTTCCGTTTTTCGTGTTTTTCCATCTATTATAAGTTATTGATTATTTCTCAATAATCACATTGATTAGAATGAAAATTCAGCTATTCCTAGGTGAAAATGGCCAAATAAGCGTGATTAGAATAGTTTAAATACCATTTTAGAGTAAATGACAGCAATTCAAACCTTAAAATTATTGCAATGAAAATTCAAAGGATAAGAGTAAAATTTGGTCAAAAACAACCAATACTTTATTAATTTTTTACTATTAGTAAATTTTAACCTCAAAACACCTCAATGTAATATTTAAGATTCTCGAAAATTCCATTTATAGCATCGGAAGATTATATTCTTTAAGAATATTGAAGTAAACACGGGAACTTTTTATAATTTTAACGCCAAATAAGGAATAATGGAAATTGAAGTAGCAAAACGACTTCAACTTACGGAAGAATATTACTTTTCGAAGAAGTTGAGAGAGATCGATGAAATGAACAAGAACGGTGCCCAGGTCATCAACTTAGGTATCGGAAGTCCGGACCTACCTCCACATCCAGAAGTGATCAAAACCCTTCAGGAGCAGGCCGCATTACCAAACACACATGGCTATCAAAGTTACAAAGGCATCCCTGTCCTAAGACAAGCCATGGCTGATTGGTATCGTCGATATTATCAAGTTGAGCTAAATCCAAATACCGAAATCCTTCCGTTGATCGGATCTAAGGAAGGGATTGTCCATATCTGTATGACCTATCTTCAAGAAGGTGATAAGGCATTGATCCCCAATCCTGGTTACCCTGCGTATGCCAGTGCAGTACGTATTTCCGGAGCAACCATCGTACCTTACGAACTATCCGCTGATAATAATTGGCTGCCTGATCTGGAAGAATTGGAACAATCGGATCTGCAAGATGTAAAACTGATGTGGATCAATTACCCACACATGCCAACAGGAACCTTAGCAAACAGCAATTTTTTCGAAAGAATCATTGCTTTTGGTAAAAAGCACAACATCCTGATCTGCCATGATAATCCTTACAGTTTCATCCTTAATGAACATCCACAGAGTATCATGGCAGTGGAAGGCGCGATGGAAACAGCCATCGAGCTCAATTCCTTGAGCAAATCCTCTAATATGGCCGGATGGCGAATCGGTATGTTGATCGCCAATGAACAGCGCATTGGAGAAATCCTGCGTTTCAAGAGCAATATGGATTCAGGAACGTTCTATCCATTACAGATGGCTGCTGCAAAAGCCCTGAGCTTAGATAAATCATGGTACACCCAACTTAACGAAGAATATAAGCTGCGAAGGGTTAAAGTATTCGAACTAATGGATTTATTGAATTGCAAATACGACCCAAATCAAGTAGGTTTGTTTGTTTGGGCGAAAATACCAGCAACTTATCAGGATTCTTATCAATTGGCAGATGATATCCTTTATAAAGCCCATGTTTTTATAACACCTGGAGGCATCTTCGGATCTGCCGGAGAACAATATATCCGTATCAGCTTATGTGCACAAACAGCTGTTTACGAATTGGCAATTAATCGAATAAAAGAATCTTTAGGATTATAAATAATGAATATAGCAATTGTCGGAGTTGGTCTAATTGGAGGTTCAATAGGCATCCGACTAAAAGAAACCCAGTTTTGCGAAAACCTCATCGGGGTAGATAAAAGCGAAACCAATCAGAAAAAAGCATTACAATTAGCGCTGGTGGATGAATTCCGATCGTTGGAAGATGCATTAGCTAATTGTAAAGTCATCATATTGACCATTCCTGTGGATGCCATCATGGTGCTCCTCCCCCAGATTTTGGATAAGGTGACGGATCAGGTTATCATTGATATGGGCTCCACGAAGACCAATATCCTGAATCTGATCAGTGATCATCCGAACCGCGGCCGTTATGTAGCAGCACACCCAATGGCCGGAACGGAATATTCCGGTCCAGAAGCGGCCATTCCAAATCTGTTCAAGGATAAGATGATGGTCTATGTGGAGGCTTTTAAATCGGATGAAGATGCCTTTGAACTGGCAGACAGCATTACGGAACAATTGGAGATGAAAACATCGTTCATGACAGCCGATGAGCATGATATGCATACGGCCTATGTATCCCATATCTCCCATTTGACTTCCTTTGCTTTAGCCTTGACCGTTCTGGAAAAAGAAAAATCCCAAGGAAGAATCTTTGAATTGGCAGGTTCAGGTTTTCAATCTACCGTACGTTTGGCCAAATCTTCTCCCGAGATGTGGACTCCCATTTTTAAACAGAACCGCAGCAATGTGCTGGAGGTACTGGAGGAGCACATCAAACAACTGCAGCATATCTATGATAAAATTGAAAGCGAGGATTATGATGCTGTGCATAAATGGATCAAGAAATCAAATAAAATCAAACGCATAATCAAATAGTTTTATGTTGGAAAGAAAGACTTTAAGCAATGATTTAGTCAAATTGATCTCGCTGATCAAAGAAGATTTCGAATGGCTATACGCAGCAGCATCTGACCCCGAAATTTGGGAACAACATCCTGATAATATGCGCTATACCCCTCTTGGGTTCACGAAATACTTTCAAAAGCTTCTACAGAATGATATTGCCTATCTCATTGTGGATAATGAGACAGAACGTGTGATAGGCGGAACTTCCTTTTACGATTATAACGCGGACCAAAAATCGGTTGCCATCGGTTATACGTTCTTAGCGAAAAACTATTGGGGTGGTAAATACAACCAATCCATTAAACAATTGATGATGAATTTTGCTTTTGAAACATTAGATGAAGTATTTTTCCATGTCAGAAAAGGAAATCTCCGATCTCAAAAAGCCTTGGAAAAAATCAATGCCCAATTTGTCAGGGAATATCCTGCACCAGATCATTCAGGAATTCAACTGGTATATTCCATAAAAAAATAAAAAAAGGGGCAATGACTAAAACATTGCCCCTTTTTTATATCCTTCGAATTTAATTATCCGTTGCTCCTTACCATCAACACCATCAACATCAAACTAAGCACAAATCGTTCCTCATCCACCTCTTTATCCGTGATTTTCACGACTGAGAACTTTCTGCCGAAAAAAGAAGCTTCCTTACGGATCTCAAACATGGGTTCATCCAGATCATTCCGCAAGATATAGGAAGGATTAAAAATATACCCGGATAACATGCCGATTATTGGCAGCTCACCGAAAAGCCCGTCCCAGAACTTTGTCCAAGGATTTTTTTCTTTAATGGTATGATCATGTACATCTTCTGCATCCATCAGATTGAAGGTGGATCTCCATAAGGATCTAATCGTTTTACGCCTAGCTTTTCCCACCACTTTACCTTCTGCATTCTTGATGGTAAATGTCTGTTGAAAATCAATTAATTTATTGGAGATAAGTTCATAGACCAATTCCGATTTTGATTCATCGCGATAAACCATGATATGGTCCCGCCAAGAGAAAATCTTTTCCCTTACGTAGAAAATAGTTCTGCCTTCGGCATCTTTTGCCACAAAATCATTGGCAAAACTGGTTACTTTAAATTGAAAATGTAAAGGATATTTTAGATCTTTCATAAATAAGTTTAAGATCTAAAAATAATAATTTTTTATAAAGGATTTATGGAAGCAACGTATTAATATTTCCACTTCAAACGGTCAAACACTTTAGACCATAACCAAATCGGACCAATCGTTAAAAGTTGGACAAAATTACCTTTACCACTCTTTTTTGAAACAAGGAATAAGCCTATCAAACCAATCAAAGCAAGGATACTACATACCAAAACCACTGTCGGTCCACCATCTCTTTCCACATATTCCAATTGGACAATGAAGAAACTCATGATACCAATGCAGAACAAAACAACATAAGATAAGGTGGGCGCCAATTTCAGGTAGCAATAGATGACAATGGCAATGAAAAATGATCCCCAGTTCAAGAATGTATGGGCATTCATTTTAACCAAAAAAGCAAGTTGTGGAAATGGAATCATCCAGATCAACCCCATAATCCCGAAAAATGACAAGGATAAAAACAAGGCTATGAAACCTAAATTGGATGTACCATATGCCTGATCCAGTTCATAAAAATGCTTTTCAACCGGTCTTGAAAATTTAGGTTTTTGCAAAGTCTTTTTATCCTTTTTGTTCATAGCGCAAAGGTAAGGATTATTGCCTGTTTTTGCTATCCTTATAGGCATAATAAAACAATACCGGTAGTACTGCAAAGGACAACAGCAAACAGATCAACAGTCCACCTACGATCATAATAGCAAGTGGCTTCTGGATTTCAGACCCCATTCCCGTAGACATGGCGGCAGGTAATAGACCTACAGCACCCATTAAAGCAATCATCACAATGGAACGGATCCTACTTTTTACCCCTTCTTGAATCGCCTCCATCAGCTTCATTTTCTTCATGTTTTCCCTCATGACCGCAATCAGAATAATACCGTTGATGGTATTCACACCGAACAGGATGATGAGCCCAATACCAGCTGAAATACCAAAAACAGTCCCCGTTGCCCATAAGGATAGAAAACCACCAATAAAAGCAAATGGAATAGTGGTTGCAGCGATAATGGTATCTTTCATGTTGCCGAAATTACTGTACAACAGCAGTAAGATCAAGGCCAATGAAATCGGAATAACCGTCATCAATTGTTTCGTTGCCCGTTCTTTACTCTCAAATTCCCCTGCCCATTCCATATAATTCTCTTTGGGCAGCTTCACCTCTTTATCAACCAATGCCCTGGCTTCCTCGATCGTACTTCCCAAATCTCTCCCCGCAATACTGAATCCAACGCCTATGTACCGGCTATTCCCTTCTCTATAGATAAAAGCAGGACCAGTAACATAGCCAATGGTAGCCAATTCCTGCAAAGGAACACTTTGCCCACTACTTGTAGGAATCAGGATATTGCCAATTTTTTGCGGCGTATCCCGATATTCCTTGCTGAAACGCAATACCACATCAAACTGCCTATCCTTTTCATAAAATTTGGTCACCGCCTGACCACCGATGGTCATGGAAACTACCGCTTGCACATCCGAGGTAAACACACCATATTTAGCCATTTTAGAATCATGCAATTGTATCCTCAATTCCGGAAGACCAATATTTTTGTAAACATTGATATCCGTGACGCCTCGAACCTTGCCGATCTGCTCCGCCACCTGCGTAGCATAATCCTCCAAACGATAGAGGTCATCTCCAAAAATCTTGATCACCAATGAACTCTTCACTCCTGCAACATATTCCTCCACATTATCCTGTATCGGCTGACTAAATCCGAAGGTAATACCTGGATATACATTCAACAGATCCCGTAGTTCCTGAATAATATCTTCTTTTGAAACGTTACGGGCCCAATCTTTCGGCTCCTTAAGCTGCACATTGAATTCAATATTGAAGAATCCCGTAGGATCAGTTCCATCATTTGGACGTCCGGTCTGGGTTAAAATAAAATCTATTTCCTTACAACTATCCTGCATCAAAATTTTCATCTCTTTGGTCAGCTTGCTGGATTCATCTAAGCTCACGCTGTTTGGCAAGGTAGCTCGAATATAGATGGCACCTTCGTTCAGCTGAGGAAGGAATTCCGAACCGTAGTTCAGAAATTTCAGTCCACACAAAGTCAGCAGCCCTACAAATAAACTTAGTGTCCATCCTTTGTACTTCATGGATATCCGGTACAAGCCATAAATAGTCCTGTTGAAAAATCGACTGATAAAATTCTCCCGCTCCTTCATCCCTTTAGTAAACAACAATTTACACATGGCCGGCACATAGGTCAGACTGAGTATCAAAGAACCCAATAAGGCATAGCCTAAGGTAAATGCCAAAGGGGTAAACATTTTTCCTTCCACCTTTTGGAAAGAGAAAATTGGCAATAAAGCAACAATAAGAATGAGCAGAGCAAAGAAAATATAGGATGCCACACTTCCAGCGCTTTTTTTGATTATCCCCATTTTGCTCATTTTGGCGAAACGTTCTGGCCCAACCCGATGGGACATGGTAGCCAATGCCACAAAAACAGTTTCCACAATGACTAATGTTCCTTCCAATAATAAGCCGAAGTCCAGGGATCCCATAGAAATTAAGTTAGCAGGCAGGCCCTGGATCTTCAGCATTTTAATTGCAAAAAGAAATGACAATGGAATAACTGATGCCACAATGACCGTGGACCTCCAGTTATACAAAAAGATAAAAACGATCAAAGACACCAATAGAACGCCTTCTACGATATTCTTTGATACGGTTTTTACCGTATTATTGACTAAAACAGTTCGATCAACAATGGTTTCGATCTGAACGTTCGAAGGTAATGTACGGCTATTAAGTTCCTCAATCTTGGTCTTTAGGTGTTGAATAACTTCCGAAGGGTTTTCACCACGCAACATCACGACGATACCTTCTACCACATCATCTTGTTCATTGAAACCCACCTTTCCCAGGCGAGGTTTACCCGAAACAATAACTTCAGCCACATTCTTGATCAGTACCGGAGTTGAACCGTTTAATTTCACTGTGATGTTGCCGATATCCTCCATCTTATCCAATAGACCAACACCACGCACCACGTAGGCTTGATCCCCTTGCTGAATCACATCCCCACCAACATTGATATTGGATTTGGAGACTGCTTCATACACATCCAATGGAGTCAAATCGAACGATTTCAATTCCGTGGGATTGATTTTAATCTCATAGATCTTTTCTTCACCTCCAAAACTGATCACATTGGCCACTCCAGGCACAGCTAACAATTCCCTTTCGATCACCCAATCCTGAATCGCCGTAACCTCCTTTAACGGAAGATCACTTTTGATCATATAACGGAATATTTCCCCGGTTGCACCCGAAGGAGGCTCAATCTCCACTTCGGTCCCTACCGGAAGGTTGACCCCCGAAATCTTATTGGAAACATATTGTTGGGCATAGAAATCATCCACCCCATCTTCAAACTGCACAGTAACCACCGAAAGACCAAAAAGACTGATGGATCGAATAGTTGATTTCTTAGGGATGCTGTTCATTTCCTTGGAAATTGGCAGGGTCACCAATTTCTCCATCTCTTCGGCACTTCTCCCCGGCCATTGGGTGATGATTCTTGCCCTGGTATTCGTTACGTCTGGAAAGGCCTCAATGGCTGTATGCCTTAAGGCATAGATCCCGACGAACAATAATGCCATTGTCGCAAATAAAATAAAAGTGGTATTCCGCAACGAAAACGTCACGATATGTTGCACAAACTTCTTCATTATGGCCTATTGTTTATTTCTTCAAATATCAAAAGAGCATTGCTACTGACCACTTTGGAGCCTTCCGCCAATTTTTCTTTGATATAACTAAAATCTTCATTGCTATAGACCACCTCCACTTGTTTTGCTTCTATATGGCAATCATCATGGTACAATAAAATATAATTGGTATTGTTATTAAACAGCACAGCCTTGTTAGGTATGGCATAGGCTTTATCTCCCGGAATTTGTTTATCAATGATAATATCTGCACTCAAACCAGGCTTAAGGTTCAATTTGGGATTATCCAATACCACCCTGGCTTTCATTACATGTTCATCATCATCGAATACATTGAAAATCTTATCGATCTTCCCATGATAGATCTGATCGGGATAAGCAATACTCTTGACCTTAACCCTATCGCCGACCTGAATATGCCGCAGGTTACTGGCGAAAACATTCACCATTACCCAAACCTGATTTAGATTGGATATGGAAAATAAAGCCTCTGACTCTGCATGAATGGATTGTCCAACATTAATATTTTTCTGGATAACATAACCTGTCCTTGGTGCCAATAATTGGAATGAACCTTCGCCTGCAGCCCTGAACATAGCCAAAGATTGATCGATCCTATCTAATTCTATCCGAGCGGCATCATAGGCATGCTCCAATTCCAGCAATTCCGGTTTGGCCACCAATCCATCAGCCAATAATTGCTTTTTATTAGCTATTTGGTCACGCAAAAGCGATAGTTGACTTTTTTGATATTTCCGTTGTTGGACCAAAGACTGAATTTCCGTCGATTTTATTTCCGCCAAAACCTGGCCTTTAACAACACGGTCTCCCATTTCAAATTTAACGGCACTTACCAGACCTGATAACAGACTTTTGAATACCACCAAATCGTTTTCATTATATTCAATCTTGCCTGGCAAACTAATCTGTTCAATGAGATTCTCTTCAGCAACAGCCTGGATGATAGTTTTTTCTTTTAATGCCTCATTTAAACAATAGCGCTGTTCAATAGGTGCTGCTGTCTGTTTTTCCTCATGCCCAGTTTGGCAACCAAAAATCAGTAGAACGCCAAAAGTGGATAGTATGGTTAATGCTCTCATATATTAATGTCCTGTGCCCATTAAGAAATCTAATTCTTCCAATAAAACCATGTATTCTTCCTCCCAGTCCAAAAGGTCAATCTGGGACTGCCTATAGGATTGGGTAAAATCCAAATATTCCAATAAAGTAATCTGTTGATTGTTCAGCTGATTGCTAAACTTCCTTAATAAGTCTGTAACTGAAGTTTTCGCAGGTTTCCCCATTCCTCCTAGAACTTGCTTTAGGTTGGCGATTTTCTGTAATAAGGACTGGATCTGATGTTCCAATGCCACCCTTTCTGCTTCATACATTCTCTGCGAACTTTGTAGGGCATGTCTGGCACCCTGTATATTTCCTGTATTCCTATTGAATATGGGAATATCCATTTTCAATCCAATGCCTACAAAATTCTGCATAACATTCCCACCTCTTTCATAATTAAGCAGGAAATTCAGGTCAGGAACCCTATTGGATTTTGCTAATGCCAATTCATTTTCCTGAATGGAGATATCCGACTTTTTCAGTCTTAAAGAAAGATTATGTTCTTTAGCTAGGCTAAGGATCTCTTCATTTGACTTTAGGAATATTGATGGCAGTTCCTCCGAAAAATAAACATCTTCTAGTTGCAGATTGGGGATTTGTGTCAATACAGCTATTTGATGAAAATAAGCGATCTCCTCTTCCTTCAAGGCTAAAGCTTCTTTTTGTAAACCGATCAATTCACTATTGATGCGGTAAAAAGAAGCGACAGGGATCAACTGTTTTTCAGATTGCTTCGCATAGATTTCCTTTAATTCCGTATATGCAGCAATACTTTCTGCTAAGATGGTCGATTGTTTCTTGGTATAGAAAAGCTGTTTGTAATTTTTCCGCAACTCCGATCTTAGGCTTAACAGCAATGCTTCAACTTCCAGTTCTTGATTCAGCTTTTCACTTTCCCTCACTTTTACGCGCTTTCTTCTTTTTGAGGCGGTTTCGATCAATTGCTCCAATTCAAGGGCAAATTGTTGGTTTCTGCCGAAATTACCGATCAATAAAGGTTGCTTTTCAAAAGTTGAATTGGTCCATAGATTAACATTGTCTATGGTTAGTGATGGATTGCTCCAAAGTCGCTCTTGTATGATGGCAGCCTCTGCCCTATCAATTTCATACCTTTCGGCCAATAGTAATAGATTGTTTTCCAGAAATGCTTTTTCCAATGCCTCCAGGGTATAGGTCTGTGCCCAGAGGCTTTGAAAACAGCAGTAGAAAAGAGAAATTAAAAATACTTTCTTCACCTTTTTTGTTTTCTGCAAACTTATCGCTTGCAGATTAAGGCGATTTTGGGTTTACATTAGAAATCCATTAGAATTTCAGAAATACCTGTGTACCAATTCGGTTACTCCAAATCTGCATCTGTATGTGATGTAAAGAAAATATAATATTGGCCATGGAAAGTCCAATGCCCTTACCGTTATAGGTTTTGGTGTTGGATGCCCGAAAAAAGTTCTGCTTTACCTGTTCAAGATCCGCCTGAGGTATCCCTATGCCCTGATCGATGATCCAGATCTGTAGTCTTCCCTCATCCTCCCGAAACATCACCTGAATAGGTTTATTATCCGAATACTTGATGGCGTTTTCCAGGAGGTTGTTGATGGCGAGGGCGAGTAATTTGTCATTGCCTTCCCATTGTAATACGTTAGGATCCTGCACATGCATTTCTACCGTTATCTTCGCTTTATGGTAAAGAATGGCATTCTCTATAACCTGCCAAACGATTTCATCCATCCGGACCTGTTTGAATTCAAAGCTCGTTTTAGCACCTGACAAGAGCATCATATGTTCCAAGGTTTCTTGTAGGTCATTGGTCAACATTTTCAATTGATGGATGGCTTCGGCATATTCTTCCGTTGAACGATCGCGTTGATTGGTCACTTCCAGGGTTCCTAAAATAGCCGTGATCGGAGTACGTAATTCATGCGATACATAATCTATAAAATTCTTCTGTACATTGAAGGTTTGAGCAATGCGATCTACAAAATGGTTATAGGTATCCACCAGATCATTGATTTCTGAATAGGATTTCTCCAATTTAATGGGCTGATCAAAATTCTTGGTATCCCTTTCCTTGATCTGATTAATGATATTGATGATAGGCTGATAGGCAATATGCCCTAAATACCTGGAAAAAAAGAAAATGATGACCAATCCAAGCAGAAATGCGATTAAAAGGATCCGTAGTAAAGAATGCATCTGTTCATTGAATTCCGTTTTGGCTTTTCTGGCCAATACCACAAAATCACCTTCGTTATCGTGGTAATAGATTGCATGATAAAAATAAGATTCCGTATTGAAATCCCCTTTTCCATTGGATTTAACCTGATCCAAGAACCAAGGCTGTATATCGGTAAGTGAGACCATATCTCCAGCTGATTTAATGTTCAAGCTATCAAACACGGCGATATCCTTTCTTGAAATCGTCCTTTGCATCTGGCGCTGAATATTTTCATGTTCTAGTATACTCAATTCATCCTGCTCTAAATAATAGATAGCGGCCAATAAGGTTTTATTTTCCAACGAATGCTCCTCCATTTTTTCCATCTGAAAATAGTAGGCAAAATAGACCGATACCGAGAGTAACAAAGAAACGATCGAAAATATACTGATAGAATAAAGAGATAATCTATGTTTCAGTTTCATAGCTCATATTTGAACATATACCCAACGCCTTTTACGGTATAAATGAATTTCTGCGAACCAATTTCAATCTTATTACGTAGATAGGAAATATATACGTCCACCACATTGGTATGATTGTCAAACGTTATTCCCCAGACTGCATTCAATATCTGCATCCTGGCAACTGTTTTATTCCTATTCTCAACCAGATAGATCAACAGTTTATATTCTTTAGGTGAAAGATCAATCTGTTTGCCTTGCAGGTTGACTTGGTATTGTTCTGTATCGATGCTGAGACTACCAAATTCGAGAATAGGATTTTTAACCTTCTCATGGTATTGGGTCTGCCTTCTTCTGCTCAAGGCATTAATCCGTGACAAAAGCTCATCAAAGTGAAAAGGTTTAGTCAGGTAATCATCAGCACCATAATCCAGTGAGGCCACTTTGTCCTGAACCGTATTGAGCGCACTCAACATCAAAACAGGCGTATAATTATCCTTATATCGTAAGGTCTGAACAAATTGAATTCCATCCATTCCCGGCAGCATCACATCTAAAATGATAATGTCCAAGGGTAGATCCAGGTAATTACCATTGATCACATCTTCCGCGCTTTTACATAAAGAAACCATATACCCACATTCTTCCAAGCCCTTAATCAGGAAAGAACTTATCCGATGGTCATCTTCCACCAACAATATATGCATAAACTAATATTTTCTGTAAAATTAGAAATATTAATACATAATTTAAAAAAGAACTTATATTCTAATCAAACTTTAATGTTGAATCAAAATAAATTAAACAAAAAAAGGGGCTGTCTCCTATGTTTGTGTCAAGCAAATGTAGGAGACATTTTTTGTTTTATAGATTTGCTGTATTTAGTGAAAAGAGGGAGAGCCTAGGGCTGTCTTAGTAGCTTT